>JAKEHX010000384.1 GCA_022614795.1 Planctomycetaceae bacterium
CCACTGCCGTGGCGACCAGTCGATACCCATCGGCCCGCAACGTGACGAGTGCCGCGAGCACCCACGCCGCCTGGCTGTAGTTCATGACCCAGACAACAACGCGGTGGCTAAAGCCATGCACGGCATGAATGGGACCGATCTGACGAAACCAGGCTGTCAGCTCGCAAACGGTGACCAGCGCGACAAATGCCAGGGCCAATAGCGTGGCAGCGGCTCCAAACCGGCGCAGGAGCGGCGCCGCCAAGAGCGGCATGGTCACAAACGCATTGCATGCCGCTAGATAACCGAAGATCAAAAGTGCCCCTGGCGTGGACGACATGCCACTCGACGGCCATGACTGCGACAAGACTGCACGAATGACGGCAAGCAATGCAGCCGTCACGCCAGTCGCGATCAGCAGATCGCGAATTCCAAATTGCGCTTCCCTCGCTCGCAAATCGGGGGACAAATCTTGTATCCGGCACAGTCGAACGCGCCTCGGCGCTGTCATCGTCCAGAGAAGACCGGCGATCAAGAGCCACTGTCCGATCGCCACTAGACTCATCGCTCCGGCAAATGGCAGGACCTCGCCTCGCGCCATGTTGCCAAGCAGACCGCTGACGAGCATGGCCAGCACGGCCATGGCAATGAGCGCGAGTGATTGCCCGATTCGTGTCCAGCGTGGTTTGAAGCCGAAAACCGTCCAACTGGCCGCCAGGGCAATCAGGCCGAAGAACGTGCCATACCGCACCCCTAGTGCTGCCAAGGCGGCCCAGCCCGACAAGCGACCGACAAGTTCATTTTGCATCGCGACAATTGTCAGCCACGCTAACGCGCCCAGTCCGGCCAAAATCAGTGTTGTTGCCCGAAGGCTCGGCATGATCATCGTCTCACCACTGATCCGCCTTGTTCACCGCAATTGCCGCGGCCAGATCGGTCGTCTTGGGGCGCAGTTCCAGGCCGACATAGTAGTCGTAGCCCAGCTCCTTGGCCTGCCGCAGCACGCGGCTGTAGTTGATTTCGCCGGTGCCCGGTTCGTTGCGGCCCGGATGATCGGCCAGCTGCAAGTAGCCGACGTGGCGGATGCCGTCCTTGAGGCGGCCGCACAGGTCCCCCTCGCTGATCTGCATGTGATAGAGGTCCCAGTTGATCTTCATCATGGGCGAATTGACCGCGTCGCAGATTTTGAGCGCATCGACGCTGCCGTAGAGGCAATGCCCCGGATGATCGACCCGCCCGTTCATCGGTTCGAGGATCATCATCACCTTCTCGCGTTCGCAGATCGGCGCGGCGCGCTTCAGGGCCTTGATGCATTGGGTATGCATTTCGTCCTTGGACATCCCCGGCTGGTTGTCGCCGGCAACGACGCACATCTTGTTGGTCTTGAGCTTGTGGGCAACCTGGCAGGCCTCTTCGATGGCCGCGACAAACGCGTCTTCTTGCTTGGGATCGTTCATGCCGGGCCGAAAGCCCCACGCCGTGAACTGGGCGATGGCCACGCCCGCTTTCGTTGCCGCGGCGGCTAGCCGATCCGGATCGCGGTCGTTCCCCTTGTAGGGCCAGATTTCGACCGCGGGAAAACCGAGGTCGGCTGCCTTCTGAAAGCGCTCGAGGTACGGCGTCTTGCCAAACCACATCTCGATGTTGACCGCGAACTTGGTGTTCTTCGTTTTGCCGAGCGACTTTGAATCGACCGCCGGCTCGTCGGCAGCAACCGCCGATTGTGCGTGAGTCAGCATCGAAGTCGAAACAGCGGCGGCTGAGCCGGCCAGCAGCAAGCGGCGGGAGAGGGACATGCAAATACCTCCAGGGAGCACGGCAACAGGGAAGGCAACGCGATGATTATAGACGCTCGCGCGATACCAGCGGCGGCTCTGGAACTTAGCCGCGGAAGGGCAAGAAGACGACGACCTGATCCCTCATCTCTTCCTCCGACATGTACTCCGCGATGAGTAAAATGTCATCGATGGCCCGCCCGATGCTCTGTTCATTACTTGTGGCGATGAGGCCAGGCATCGACACTCCTGCCGCGACACGCTGACACGCGAAACCGATCATTGTGTTGCGGTCGTTGGTGATCAAAACGCGATTCTCCGTGGCAGCCCATGCCAGGACGTCGGGGTCGGACGTTCCCTCGGGCAAGGCATCCTGAGCGCGCATCAAATCTATGACCGGCAGACGGCGGCGCAGGCCGCGGATGATTTCGCCGTGGACGTCGGCGTCACTTGCCAGCCGGAGCATGGTCTTTCTCTCGGGCGGTGCGGCGTTCCATCAGCTCCTCCCGGGAGACGCGTGGATGATCGGATTCGATCGTCGTCCGCAGGACTTCGCCCTCCTCTGCCCGTCGCTTTAGATAGTTGCGCACCAGATCGCGGTGCCTGAGGTAGTAGCTGATCGCGGCATAGGCGTCGGCCAGCGCCAATGTGTCGTAGGCACGGACCATGTCCTCAGGGGTAGCGCCGTTCTCGTATTGCTCGACGATTAAGTCCAGACTAATTCGACCATTGCCGACTCGGATGACGCCCCCTTCGTCGAATCGAAGAGGGGGACTCTCGGCTTGGAGGGGCAACCCGTCGGCTGGTTCCTTCGTGGTTTTGGCCGGCAGCTCACCAAACATGCCCGGAACGAGCGATTGCCCCAACTGCAAGAGATGCTCCACATCTGCACGTGACAGCGGAGGGGATTTCGTCATAACGGTCTCGCCGGGCTCCAAGCGGCCAGCCTTTGCATCTCCTCGGTGGAAGATGACAATCCCGGCAAAAGACTGCCGATTGATGAGTTCTGCAATCAACTCGTCCTTTGAGACGTGCTCGAGTCCGTCATTTGACACAGCTTTCCTCCTATTGCGGAGCGTAAGGGACGACAGTCATCTCGTTGGGTGAATCAGCCATCCCCTTATTGGAATTATATCACCGTTTGTGGGCCTACTCGTCGCACACGCTGAAAAAGCAGTCCGCCCAACAATCAGAAAACTGCGGCAAATCAAATCAGCCATCTGGTAGAGCGATTGACTAGCGCCGTTACCGAATGTCCCTACTACTATGCCTCGCGCCGCGTGCAACAATGGTCCGATGAATTCCCCCAAGAGCCGCGATGAGCTTGCGTCGGCCTATCTCGACCAGTTGCCATTTCCGCCCTACCCGGTGCAGGAAGAGGCCCTGCTCACCTGGTTCACGGCCGAGCAGGGGCTCTTGGTCTGCGCTCCCACCGGCACGGGGAAGACGCTGATTGCCGAGGCGGCGCTGTTCGAGGCTCTGCACACGCGCACGCGGGCCTATTACACCACGCCGCTGATCGCCCTGACCGAGCAGAAGCTCCAGGAAATGCAAGCCGCCGCCGTGCGATGGGGATTCTCGGCCGACGACGTGGGCCTGGTGACGGGCAACCGGCGCGTGAATCCCGATGCGCCGGTGCTGGTGGTTGTGGCGGAGATTTTGTTCAACCGGCTGCTGCATGCGCAGGGTTCGGGGTTCAGGGTTCAGAGGTCAGAGGTCGGAGGTCGGAAGTCGGAGGTCGGAGGTCAGGGATCAGCGAATCCGACTTCCGACTTCCGACTTCCGACCTCTGAATCACAATTGCCTGCCGCCTTGGACTTCTCCGACGTCACCGCCGTCGTCATGGACGAGTTCCACAACTTCGCCGATCCCGAGCGGGGGATCGTCTGGGAATTGGCGCTGGGCCTGTTGCCGGCGCACGTGCGGCTGCTGCTGTTGTCGGCGACGGTCGGCAATGCGTTCGAGTTTCGCCAGTGGCTGCAGGCGGCCCACGGCCGGTCGATCGAGCTGGTCGAGGGACGCGAGCGGAAGGTGCCGCTCACCTACCAGTGGGTTGGCGACATGCTGCTCTCCGAGCATCTCGAAAAAATGGCCGAGGGGGACGAAGCGCGGCGCTACACGCCGGCCCTGGTCTTCTGCTTCAATCGCGACGAGTGCTGGAACGTGGCGGAGCTGATGAAGGGGAAGTCGCTCCTGGCCGATGGGCAGCAGAAGCGCCTGGCCGACGAGTTGGCCCGCTATGACTGGTCCGACGGCGCAGGGCCGAAGCTCAAGGCGATCCTCCAGCGGGGCGTCGGCGTGCACCATGCGGGCGTGCTCCCCAAGTATCGGCGAATCGTCGAGGAGCTGTTCCAGCAGAAGCTGCTCTCCGTGTGCGTCTGTACCGAAACGCTCGCGGCGGGCATCAACCTGCCGGCAAGGAGCGTCGTCCTGCCCACGCTCCTCAAGGGAAAGCCGGGCGAGATGAAGATCATCGACTCCAGCTCGGCTCATCAGATTTTTGGCCGCGCCGGCCGGCCGCAGTTCGACACGCAGGGCTTCGTCTTCGCCTTGGCACACGAGGACGACGTGAAGATTCTGCGGTGGCGCGAGAAGTTCGATCAGATCCCTGAGGATACGAAGGATCCCGGCCTTCTCAGGATGAAAAAGGACCTGAAGCGCAAGCAACCGACGCGCCGCAGCACCGAGCAGTATTGGTCCAAGGAGCAATGGGAGAAGCTGCGGACCGCCCCGCCCCTGAAGCTCGCCAGCCGTGGGCCGATTCCCTGGCGGCTGTTGGCGTACATGCTCGACACTTCGCCCGAGGTCGAACCGATCCGCCAGCTGGTGAGCAAGCGGCTCATGGAGAGCGGCAAGATGACAGGCGCTCAAAAGCAGCTCGACCAGATGCTGCTAACGCTGTGGGCCGGCGGTTACGTGCGGCTGGAACCAGAGCCGCCGGTGCAGAAAGACGGAGAGACGGAGAGACAGAGCGACGGAGGGACAGAGGGACGGAGAGACGGAGAGAAAAAGCAGACCGAAACACAACGCATGTTGGCGGAAGCGCTAGCGCAATTTGCCCAAGAAAAGCTTTCCGCCAATGATCCGTCCGTCTCTCCGTCTCTCCCTCCCTCCGTCTCTCCGTCATCGCCCGCCCTGGCCTCTAGCCCCCAGCCCCTAGCCCCTTCCTTCTACCAGCCCCGCTTTGCCTATCCGACTGAGAACCTGCCGAAGCTGCTGAAGCTCCGCGGCATCAACCCGCTCTATGGCATGTATCTCGTGAATCAACTGGGCATCGCCAGCCGCGAGGAGCGGATTCAGGCCTTCGAGAGCGTGCTGGAAATGCCTGGCTCGGTGGCCAAGCATGTGCGCGTGCCGCGGTACGACGAAATGCCGCCGGGGCCGCTGGCGACGACGCGGCTGGACGTGGAGCTTTTGCAATTGGGCCTAGCCACGCCCGAGCAGCTCGGGGCCATGCCAGAGGCGAGCGGGGGGCGGGGCACCGACGGCGCAGCCGGTGGTCCCCCTGAGAAACCGCGCGGCATGTTCGAAGAAAAAGTCTGGCCCCTCACGCTCGGCGAAAAGCTGCGGCTGCTCTTTGACGCCACCTTCCCGCACGTCCATTCGCTCTTCACCACGTCGGTGTGGGCCGCCGGCGAAGTGCTCGAGTTCAATCACTTCAACAAGTACATCACCAGCCGTGGGGTGCAAAGGCAGGAGGGAGTGATCTTCCGGCATCTGCTGCGGCTGATCCTCCTGGTGAAGGAGTTTCAGCAGTTCACGCCGCCCGATTGTTCGGCTGAAGAGTGGCTGGTCGAGCTGCGCGACATTGCCGACCGGCTGACGGAAATCTGCCGCCAGGTCGATCCGACCAGCACCGACAAGGCGCTGGAGGAAGGTCAGCGGGAAGAGTTTTGACTTGAGGCTGCAAGCCCGTAGGTGAAGTCGCCAAACTTCAGGAAACCCCGCCTGAATTCTGGCGCTTTTCAGCTACGGAGCCGGCCGGAGTACCCGGCGCTCGAACAGCTCCAGCCACTTGAGCGTGAACACTGCCTTGTCCATGCCCTTGATCGTATCCATGTCAATCGGTGTTTCATCCGTGGC
>JAKEHX010000385.1 GCA_022614795.1 Planctomycetaceae bacterium
GCGATGTCAGACCGCAGAATCAGCGGCAGAAGAGCAGCGCCACGAGGTTCAGCGGCTAAAGACCGAGGTCCAGTCGTTCCAGCAACAGCTCGCGGCCGCCAGCGCCAGTCCCCACCAATCGCTGACTCTAGTTGGCCCCGTTCCCAGCCCAGCGGAGGACGAAGAACTCGCGCAGCTGAAGTCGCAGCACGAGGAGCAGGCGTCGGCCCTTGCTCAAGAGCGCCGAGCCCTGGACAAAGACCGAGCCTCGCTTGAGGCGGCCAGTAAGGAACTGGCCGTGCAGCGCGACGACTTTTTGCGGACGCAACGCGAGTTGGAAGTCCAGTGGCGAGCGAAGGATTACGATCTTCGCTCCAAAGAGGAGCTTCTCGGCAGCCAGGCGGAGGAGCTGGCAAGCAGGCTCGAACAAGCCGCACGCCAACAGGCGGAGTTGGAGAGCCAGCGCCGTCAGCTTTCTTCTCTGGATCGTAGCCTGGTCAAGCCGGCAAGCAGCCTACCGACAAGCGACGTTCCGTCGATCGGAGCAGCTCAAAGCGAGCCGGCGCCGAGTGGCGAACCTGCGCAACCGGCTGCTGCCAGCGAGCCAAATCCCGAAGCGCCGCCGGCCGCGATACGCGAATCCTCGTTGCTGCGTCGGTCAGGCAGCCGCCCCAAGCCGGTCTGGACGCAGCCCGACTCCCCGCCGCCGGCCGATGAGTCGATCGAAACCTACATGTCGAGGCTCTTGCAGCGCGTTTCCGAGTTCGTGCCGGTTGTCGGCGATGTCGTGCGGAAGACGCAACCGCCGGCCAGCGCAAGTCCGAGCGAAGCGGAGGTCGGAGGTCGACATTCGGAGGCCGAAGGACAGGAGCCGGTGACTGGAGATCAGAAGTCCGACGTCGAAGAACAGCGTCCGGAGGTCGAAGTTCGAAAGTCAGAGGTCGGAGGTCAAGAGCCATTGTCCTCCTTGCCCGTCGCCCTGGCGACCGCATCGCCGTCGGACGCGGACTCGAAAGTGCGCGAAAGCTCCAGCCAGTCGCCGGAAACGCCAACAATCATGGAAGCCATGCGCGAGGTCGCCAACTCGGTGGCCCGTTCGGCCATCGTGCGGCATCAACGCGATCTGGGAAATCGGCTTGCCGTGGCTCAAGCCATTGGCGCTGGCATGACCCTTGTTGCGACCATGGCGGCCGGCTGGTGTGCCTACCGCGCGCAGTCGTTTTTTGGCGGAGTTGGCGCAACGATTGGCTTCGTGGCCGCGTGTTTTTGGTGCGGCAAGGCCCTGGGACATGCTCTCAAGGCGATGTTGCTTGAGCTTCCAAATGCGGATGCAAATGACGTCGCCGACCCGGCTGCCGAGGCCGAAACTGGGAGCTCAGAACCAGCGGGTGCCGCTGATGGCGGTCAGCCTTCCGATCGCTCGCTGCCTGACGCAGCTGTGGAGGATAATGCGGACGACTCGGACGACGCCATCGACTTGCCCAGTGCCGCCAGGACGGAAGGCGCCTCCGCCGATCTGGTTACGACGCAGTCTTCGTAGCTCAGTGGCCCGAGTTTCGGCGGCCAGGGTTGATCGTTGTTACGGTCTGGTGACTCATTCACCAATCGCCAGGGAGCGGCTGCGCGTTAGAATGTACGGGCGGCGGGCTGCCACGCTGGCGAAACATTTTGCGCTGGCGGGGGTTGGAGTTTCGTCAACCGCCATCACTCTTTTTTTCTGCAAGGGAACCGTCATGCACGCTTCGCGCCCCTCCCGCCGCCTCTTTCTAGGCGGACTCGCTGCATCGGCCGCCTATTTCACAGTGCCAGGTGCGTTTGCCGAAGACCTCGTCCGCACGCCGGCGCAGACCGAAGGACCGTTCTATCCCGACAAGCTCCCTCTCGACACCGACAACGACTTGATTGTCATCAACGACAGCCTGACGCCCAGCGTCGGCGAAATCACGTGGCTGTCGGGACGGATTCTCGGGCCCAGCGGCACGCCCATCCGCAACGCGGCCGTCGAAATCTGGCAGTGCGATCATAACGGCGCCTACTTGCACTCCGGCACTACGAACGCCGAGCGCCGCGACAAGAATTTCCAGGGCTTTGGGCGGTTCCTCACTGGTTCAACCGGCGAATACCTGTTCCGCACGATCAAGCCGGTCCCCTATCCAGGCCGCACGCCGCACATCCATTTCCAGGTCAAGGTCAAAGGGCAAGAAGCCTTCACGACGCAGTGCTATGTGAAAGACCATCCCAATAACGCTCGCGACGGGATTCTGAACAGCATTCGCGATCCGAAGGCCAAAGCTTCGATCCTGGTCGATTTCGCGCCGATCAAGGCTTCGAAGACTGGCGAGCTGGCTGCTGAATTCGACATCGTGCTGGGGTTTACGCCCGAGGCGTAGGGGCTTGGCCGCCGAAAATCACGTCTGCGGCCCAGTCGTTTCGGAACATGCCCCGAGAATCGATCCGGCGGCAGATTGCGCGGAATTCGGCGAGCCGGGGATAGAGCGACTCGGTGTCCGCGGCCGTCAAGGGGCAGAACTTGCCCCAATGGGGCCGGGCATTGAACTGCTGGACCATGGCGCGGGTCAGGTACTCGGCGAAACGAAAAAAGCCGGCCCGATTGCTCGGCCGGGCATAACTGATCAGGCTGATCGCATAGCTGGCCTCATCGCGGCCGCTCGACATCGATAGGAGCGCCTCGTCGGCCAGGACCTTGCGAATGCAGATGGCGTAGTGATGCGTGTACGAGCCGCGATCCGCTAGCGACACGTCGCTCGTGCCCGCCGCTTCACCGCCGAAGGCACACACGGTCTGGCGTACGAACTCGACGGCCCCGGCCAGCCGCGAGCGCGTCACGAACAGCTCGACCTCCACGTGCCGGAACAGCTCGTGTTCCATGATCAGCTGATTCTGCGAGCGATCGACGACTCGCCAGCCGCGAACGACCGTCAGCATGACGAGCCAGCGGTAAAAGGCCCGCACCAAGGCCGGACTCTGGAGCAGCTGAACCAGCGCCAGCAGCGCCAGGTGCAGGCCGAGGTCGATGAAGGTGAACCAATAGGCTCGATAAAGGGGGGCGAAGAGGCTTCGCGGCCCGTCCACTTCGCGGCAGTGCTGGGCCAGCCATGTCCAGCGCCACGGGATCAGGTAGAACTGCTGGAGCGGAAACTCCTCCTCGGCGGCCAGCACTTCATCGAGCGTCTGGTACGCGCGCAGGTGCTCCTCGATGAAATACTGCGGTCGGATGGCCATCTGAACCGACAGGATGAGCCCCAGGCACCCTAGCGAACAGCGAGCGGCCTCCAGTTCGGACCCCGTGAAAATGGTGCGAATAACCGGCCCGCCGGACTCATCAAAGGCGGCCAGGCGCACCGCGGTGACATAGTGTGAAAGGCTGCGCCTCCCCGAGCCGTGAGTCCCGGTTGAGATGGCTCCCGCGATCGATTGCTCGCTGATCAGTCCGACCGAGGGGAGCGTGTACCCGCCTTGCCGCTCGAGCTCGCCCAGCACGCGCTTGATCTGGCAGCCAGCGCCGATCGTGGCGATCGCCGCACCAGTGGCGGAAGTTTCGACGCGAACGGAGTTCAGATGGCGCAGGTCCAAGAGTACGTCCTCGCCAATTGCGACCTGGCTCCACGAGTGCAGCCGGCCCATGGCGCGGAAGCGCCGCCCGGGGTGGCCGCGAAGGATGCCGAGGACTTCTTTTTCGCTGCCCGGCGTGAACACGGCGGCCGGCTGGAATTCGACGTTGCGGCCAAAGTTGGTGATCGTGGCGCGCGGGCTGTCCTTCCTCGACGGCATGTAATTTGCCATAGAGGAACGAACTGGTGCGTCGAAACCAGGCTCCGAAGATGGACTGAACATTGGGTGCTTGAGCGTGATGCAGGCGGCCGTGATGATGCGCCGTGGGCAACTTCGCGTCAATTACTCGCAACACGAGAGGGAGTCATGCGCTGGCAACAAGGACCCCGAAGCGAGAATGTCGAAGATCGCCGCGGAATGCGGGGCCCGGTGATGGTCGGCGGCGGGGTTGGACTGTTGGCGATCATCCTGATCGTGCTCTGCCTGGGAGGAGATCCGCAGGCGCTCCTCCAAGTGCTTCAGCAACAACAGCAGCAAGGGGGCGGGGTTGCCGGCCCGGTCGATCCAGCGCAGAAAACAGCGGAGGACCAGCAGGTTGAGTTTGTGCGCCACGTCCTGGGTCAGACCGAAGAGGTCTGGACCAAGGAATTCGCGCAGCTTGGCAAGCAGTATCAGAAGCCGAAACTGATTGTCTTTTCCAACTTCACGGATTCAGCCTGCGGGACAGCGGACAAGGCGGTGGGCCCGTTCTATTGCCCCGGCGATCAGCAGGTCTATATCGACTTGAGCTTCTTCAAGGAACTGGAGACCAAGTATGAGGCTGGGGGCGATTCGGCGCAGGCCTATGTAATCGCTCACGAAATAGGACATCACGTGCAAAACCTGCTCGGGATTTCGGATCAGGTCCACGATGCGCAGCGCAGAATGGGCCACGCTGAGGCCAACGATCTTTCGGTGCGCCTCGAGTTGCAAGCGGACTTTCTAGCGGGCGTGTGGGCCCATCACGCCTCACAGAACTATCGCCTCTTTGAGGAAGGGGACATTTTAGAGGCGATGAGGGCGGCACAAGCGATCGGCGACGACAAGCTCCAAATGAAGGCTCGCGGCTTCGTTGTGCCGGATTCATTCACTCACGGCTCATCTGAGCAGCGTGTACGATGGTTTCTAAAGGGGCTAAGAACAGGGGACATCGAGCAAGGCGACACGTTTAGCGCGCAGCAGCTTTAGCTGCGTGAGATCCCGCCGACGGGTGCGTCAGAAAATGCCGGTCGAGCGAACGTAACGATGTGGAACACGGAACACGTGCATTGATCACAGAAGAACGCGTTGTTGGATACCAGCGAACGCGAAATGTGCATGAAATTGTTTCCCTATCACCTTCTGTCCAGATTTGAGGGAGTTTAGCTACGATGAACGCAAATCGAACGATCATCGGATTGATGTCACTGTGTATGGGAATGTGGGTTGGCGTTCGCGCGCTTAACGCGGACGATCACGACGACGCGATTGGGGCACGGATAATATCGAATACCGTCAAGTGGGTAACAACGAATCGGAAGAATGAGGCCACATACGCTGAGTCGAATGCTAATCAAGCTCGCCTGAACGCTCTTGCCTTGAATATCTCGCAGGATGACAACCCAGTCGCGTATGGACATTGGGCAGCAGGAAATGAGCACTGGCTAAACAAAGACAATCTCGGAACGCTCGCGGATGCCAACGAAATCTACGACAACGCTGTATTCTCATGGGAGTTGGCCAATTGGCATTTTGACCATGAGAACTGGATAACCGCGACGGGGTTTTACCAACAAGCGGATTCGCTATTTGAAGAGGCCCGACTGATTTACGTGCAAATCCGAGACGAGTCGGATCAGGCGGGAACGGACTACCTACTTGCATACCTTTATTATCCCGATTGAATCTGGCTCGCCCAGTGGGTCGGCCGAAGCGATTGGCGACGACAAGCTGCAGATGAAAACCCGCGGCTTCGTGGTTCCCGACTCGTTCACGCACGGGACGTCCGAGCAGCGCGTCCGCTGGTTCATGAAGGGGCTCAAATCGGGCGACACGGCACAAATGATGGATACGTTCAAGTTGGAGGAGCTATAGCGGCCGGCGCTGTGACCGCATCATTGACGTGGTTCAGGTAGCCGCGGACATGGGGCCGGCGAAGCAAGCCGTGACAGATCACTCCCAGAACGAAATTGACCCAATCACAGGTCAATAGGTTGGTCATTTGCAGGATCGGCAGCCGCTCGAGCTTTTTCGTTCGCCGTCCGGCCGCTCCGACAATCAAGATCAAGCCAATGGCGAGTGCATAGTAAACGCCCGGCCAAAGCAGCGGACCTTGGGTAACGAGCAGAGCTACCGGAACGGCCACGGCAACCAGGCCGCCGATGAACATCAGGCCCCAAATCAGCTTCAACTCGACAGGGCGTGGATACAGCGCGACGTGAGGACGCTGGCGGTGGGCAACCACGCCCCAGGCGATGCCCCAGGCTACAAATCCGCCCGCAATAATCAGAATTTGCGGCCAGCGCGAATGGCTGGCAACGCGGGTGCGCAGTTTTCCCGACCGCGTGTCCCACAGCAGGACATCGCCCCCGTCGAAACTGGCCAGCGTGTGGCCGTCGGGGGAAAGGGCAAACGGCGAGAATCCCCCCCCGGAACGCCAGCGGCCACGCATATCATTCCAGCCTGGCCGGGAAATATCGCCCAGCACAATCCGTCCGATGATCTGGTCATGATCGAGATTGTAGATTTCCGCGGCGTCATATCCCGCGACGGCAAGTTGCGATCCGTCGGCGCTGAAACCAACCCACGTTGGTCGAAGGTGGTCCATGCCCATCGTCAGTGCTGCTGCCGCAGACGCAAGATCGAATAGGCGGACGTGGCTGCCGAGCGTGGACGCGGGCCAGCCAATATGAGCCAGTCGTCGGCCGTCGCGGCTGATCGCCGCGGTGCCGACACCGTTGGCAGCCACGGAGCAGATGGTCTGGCCGCTCGTTAGGTCGCAGACGTGAATCGAGCCTTGCTGATCGGGTATGACGAGCTGGCGGCCGTCGGGCGTGAGTGAAAGTCCATATGCAGGCGTACGGGTGATGTTGATTTGGCGGAGCAGCCGGCGCTCACGCAGGCTATAGCAATCGATATTTGCCGACGACCGGTTCACAACCGCCAACGTGTCGCCGGCTGCCGCGTAGCCCCCCACCAGGTTGCCGGTAATGGAAAACTCGCTGTGGGCTGCACCCGATGGGACATCGATGGTGCGAACAGCCGCCTCAAATGTGGCTGGGGGACTGACTCGTTGGCACTGGAGGTCGAGCAGCGTTGTATCGTCCACAAAGCAAGGCGCCTGACCGACGTCGCAGGCTCGATTGTTGCTCAGTGGGATTTCCGCCGTCAGGCGCGGGCGTCCGGACTCCGTCTTCCAGACGCGAATGGTGCCGGTCGCATAGCGAGCCGCAAGATAAGTGCCGCTGGGTGAATAGCACAGGGCAGTGATCTGTGTATAGCAGCTTGCCCGCCAGGTCGCCGTTGCCAGGCCGAGGAGAAGGGCGCAAAGGGCCGCGGCAAGCAACAGCTGGAGCGTCGTAAATCGCGGAAGCCGCATGCGGGCCATCATAGCCAAAGTAGCGAATGTGTCGCGAACGCCCGCGCGATGCTGGCATCCATGCAGGCGCGAGCAGGATTGGTCTAGGCTAAGGGGCCTTCGGCGCTGAGGGCACAATCAACTGGCGGCGGAGCGTTTGGATTTCGTCGCGGAGCGACCTGAGCTGCTCGTCCTGCGCTTGCCGTTGCTTCTCTTCGATCTTGAGCTGCCGCTGCTGGAACTCGATGACCGAGCGGTAACGGTCGAGGGCTTTTTCGAGCAGGGCGATCTTCTGGGCCGGCGTGGCCGCCGCAGGAGCGGCTTCATCAGCGGGCAGAGCCGGCTGGAACACCTCGCGAACGGTGTCGCCGGGGCGACGGGCGACGTAGCCGCCGGCCTCTTTGACCACCTGCACCCGCGGCTGCATCAGCCCGGAAAGCATCTCCAGCGGAGCGGAGCTTACTTCCACTCCGCCACCGAGGACGACTTGAATATCGCTCACTTTGGCGTTGCGCTGGATGCGGAAGGTCATCGTGTCGCCGGGCTGCTTATAGAGGGTCGGCAGCATGGCTTGATAAACGGCGCGAATGGCGACACCCTCGGTCGCGAGCACAACGTCGCCAACCATGATCCCCGCCTTTTCGGCGGCGCCGCCGGCGAATACGCGCTTGACGACAATCTGGTCGTCCGTCTGGTCAAGCTCCAGTCCGGCAACGGGCCGGCGGCGCTTGATAATCGTCACGCCGGCCTGCTTCTGAGCCTCGGCCGTGCGGAGCAATCGTTCGACGTGCGAAACGGGAACCGCATAGGCCCAGCCGCGGCGCGATTCGGGGCTGTCGGCGGCGACGATGAGGCCGACGAGCTTGCCATGCCGATCGACGACCCCCGCGCCGCTCGACGTATCGGTGGTTCGCAGATCGCACTGAATGAGCGGCGGGTAATTGGCCCCCTGGCGCTGGCGCTCCGTGCCGGCGACGATGCCCAGCGAAACCAGCGGCAATTCGACTCCCCAGCCGGAAGCGGTCATGACACCGCCGCCGACCGCGGGCGTTTCAGCGGCGAATTCCAGCGGCTTGGCCGGGCTTCCCTGGCATTTGAGCAAGGCGAGTCCGGAGAATTCGTCGATCACTTGCAGCTCGGCCTGGGCCTGTTTGCCGCCGGCAATTGTCAGGCGGATGGACGAATCGGTGCCGGCCATGGCGGCCGTGACAATTTGGCCATCGCGGACACAGACGCCGGAGCAAACGGTGGCGGTATCGGCGGCGCTTGCCGCATCCTTGTCGGAAACTGGATCGGCGGATGGGTTACTGGATTTCGCCGTGAGAATGCGGACGGTGACCGTAGCTTCCTGGAGCTTCTTAGCCGCTGATTCCCACGGATCAGCGGACGGAGCGGGCGGGTCCTGGGCGAGTGCCGCCGCACTGCCAAGAAGAAGCGTGATCAGGATGGCCGAGATCGGTCGCATTAGAGCGAATGAGCAATCGAGCGTGAATAGTTAAAACGCAATGCTGCTGGTGCGCTGGGGATCGCGCTGGAGCAGGTCGAACAGGGCCTCCATTTCAGGGCCTGAAAGTTCACCGAGCGACAAGGTTGTCGGCGCCAGGGCGGGCAGCGAGGTGGACATCGTTTCCGCGGCGACCGGAGAAACTGTCGTCGCCAGCGAATCGGGGGAAGCGACGGACTGGGCGTCGACTGGGTCGCTATCGCGCAGCGACAACGACACGGTCAAGACAAGTGCGGCAAGTGAGGCCAGGCCAGCGCCAACCGCCAGTGCGGAAGGTCGCCACGCACGTCGCTTGAGCCGCTCGGCAGAATCCGCCAGCTCGGCGGCCAGGGCCACCTGCGGATTGCGGTCGGCTGGGTAACAAGCCGACAAATGTGCCGCATCGTCGGCGAGCTGTCCTGCCAGCGCGGCTAGATCGTCCGGCAGGTCGAGTTCGCCGTCGTTTCGCAGCGGCGCGTCGTCGGGTTGAATGAGTCGTGGATCAAACCGCATGGGAGAGGTCCTCGCCAGGATAAGCCGGCAATTGGCGGGCGTCTTCGCCTTCTTCCTCCAGAATCCGCCGCAAGCCGGCCAGCCCGTGAAAAATACGCGACTTGACGGTGCCCAGCGGACACTCGAGCACTTCGGCGATCTCTTCGTAGCGGAGGCCTTCGCTGAACCGCAAGACGAGGGCCTGCCGCTGACCATCCGGCAGCTTTGCCACGCGCGCCCAGAGGCTCTTTTTCCATTCAGAAACTTCTGCCGCTGCGTCGGCGCCGGGCGTGGTGCCCACGTCGGCGGGCTGATTGTCCCATAGAACGCGAAGCTTCCGTCGGCGCATGCCAAATCGCCGTCGCTGGCGGCGGTCGAGGTTCAGCAGAATTCCATAAAGCCAGGTGTAAAGCGAGCTGCGACCCTGAAAACTGCTGCCCTGGCGCGACAGGACCAGGAAGGTCTCCTGGGCGAGGTCGTCGGCATCCCAGGGATTGCCACAGAGCACTAGCGCCGCCCGGTGAATGCGGGCAAAGTGCTGCCTGGCGGTTTCGTCGAGGTCAAGTAGCCCCACGCGTGTCTCGCTCGTAAGCGGCTTTACGGTTGATTGTAGCCGAATGGCCAGAAGGTCAGAAGACTTTTGGCGTGCACGAGACACCCGGCCTACGATGGATTGGTGCCATCCGCGTCCCTGTTGGTTCAATCGGATCGGCTGTTCGTATTGAGCCGGACTAGTGACCAAGAATTCGGCAATTGGAGCATAAGCCGCCGCTGGCCGTGCGTCGGCCCATACGTTATAAACTCCGCAGCCGCCCCAAGTTGCGACGATTTGAACGCTGCCGGAGGCCCTCCTTGAACATCGTCTTTGCCAGCAGCGAGGTGGCCCCGTTTGCCAAAACGGGCGGGCTGGCCGATGTCTGTGGGGCCCTGCCGATCGAGCTGGCCCGCCTGGGGCACAACGTCGCGGTCATGATGCCCGCCTACCGGCAGGTGAAGCAGAGCACCCTGGCGATTGAGCCGCTGGGGGTTAAGTTCGACATTCCGATCGGCAACAAGATCGTCCGCGGCCGGCTACTGCGGGGGGCGTTGCCCGACAGCGATGTGCCGATCTTCTTCGTCGAGCAGGACGAATATTTCGACCGGCCGGAACTGTATCGACTCAAGGGGGAAGACTACAAGGATAACTGCGAGCGGTTCACGTTCTTTTGCCGGGCGGCGCTCGAATCGATCCGCCTTTTGAACCTGTCGGTCGATGTGATCCATTGCCACGATTGGCAAACAAGCCTGATCCCCGCCTATTTGCACATCGAGTATCTGCATTGCCACGGCTACGAGCACGTTTCGTCGCTCTTGACGATTCACAACCTCGCCTATCAGGGGCTGTTTTGGCACTGGGACATGCTGCTCACGGGACTCGACTGGAAATACTTCAATTGGAACCAGATGGAGTTCTATGGCAAGCTCAACCTGCTCAAGACAGGTCTGGTGTTTGCCGACGGGCTGACGACGGTGAGCCAGCGATACGCCCAGGAAATTCAGAGCGACCCCTTAGGCTGCGGGCTGGAAGGCGTGCTCCAGCAGCGGCGCGATGCGCTGTCAGGCATTGTCAACGGCGTCGATTACGGGGTTTGGAATCCGGCGACCGACGTGCATTTGGCAGCCCGCTACGACGTATCGAGCTGGCGGGCCGGAAAGGCCGCCTGCAAGGCGGCGCTGCAACAGGAGCTGGGTCTGCCCGTTTTGCCCCAGACGCCCGTCGTGGCGCTCGTGGGCCGGCTGGCGGACCAAAAGGGCTGGGATCTCGTGGCTGAGGTCATGCGCCGCTGGGTCAACGAGATGGACGTGCAATGGGCGATTTTGGGGACTGGCGAACCGATTTATCACGACATCTTGGGCGAGTTGTCGCAGCATCATCCCGACAAGATCGCATCCAGGCTGGAGTTTAGCGATCTGCTGGCACATCAGTTTGAGGCCGGAGCCGATATGTTCCTCATGCCCAGCCGCTATGAACCGTGCGGCCTGAACCAGCTTTACAGCCTGAAGTACGGCACCGTTCCGGTCGTGCGGGCGACGGGTGGCCTGGTGGATACCGTGGTCGCCGCGACACCGGCCAATCTGTCGGACAAGACCGCGACAGGCTTCGTTTTCGAGGACTACTCGGCCGTGGCCCTCGATCGGGCGCTGCGCGAGGCCGCGCTGACCTATTGGCAAAAACCGGCCGTCTGGCAACAACTAGTGGAGACGGGCATGCGCCAGGATTGGTCGTGGGCCGCCAGTGCTCGGCAATACGAACAGGCCTACTCGGCCGCGAAGCAACGGCGGCAAGAGCTGCGCGAGCGGCTGAAGAATCAACGGTAAGGCGGGATTGCGAGCTTGGGTCTTAGATCTTAGAGCTTAGACTTTCGAGCGTAATGGCCGCGAAGGCGAATTTTGAGGTGCTTCCAACTAAGAACTAGCTCTAAGCACTAAGATCTCTACCGACATGTCCGAATACCGCCAAGATCCGCTGTCGCGACGATGGGTCATCATCGGCAGCGATCGGGCGGCGCGGCCCAACGAGTTCGTCGAAGAGCCCGTCCGTCGGCAGCCGGTACCCTGCCCGTTTTGTGCCGGGAACGAAGATGAAACGCCGGAAGCTGTGGCCAGCTACTCCGCGCCCGGGACGCCTAATTGGCTCGTCCGCATCGTGCCCAATAAGTATCCCGCGGTCACGACTGACGAGGCGCTGTGCCCGAAATGCCCGCCGCCGCTGGGGTCGATGTCGCCCCAGGATGAAACGATTGCCGCATTCGGCTGCCACGAGGTGATCATCGAGTCACCGCGGCACGTGGCGAGCTTGTCCGAACTGACTTTGGCCGAAGCCGAGCTGGTCTTTCGGGCTTATCGCGACCGAATCGCAGCCTTGAAGGCGACTGGCCAATTCCGCTATGTACAGATATTCAAGAATGTTGGACCGCAAGCGGGGGCATCGCTCGAACATGTGCACAGCCAGCTCGTCGCTCTGCCCGGCGTACCCGACGTCGTCACTCAGGAATTGGCCTCTTGCCGCGAATATTTCGCGGAACACCACCGTCCGCTCTTCAGCAATTTGATCGAGCGGGAACTTGCCGCCGGTCAGCGGATCCTGGCCCAGACGGACCACTTTGTCGCATTCTGTCCCTTCGCCAGTCGCTTCCCCTACGAAGTTTGCATCGCCCCGCTTGCGAGCCAGCCGACTTTCGAGGCTACGCAAACTGGCGAGCTTGGGGAGCTTTCGCGGCTTGCCGGGGACGTGATCGGTCGTATCGAACGTACCGGCGGCCATGTCGCCTATAACTGCGTTTTGCACACCCAGCCGTTTGACACTTCGCCGCACGACCACTATCACTGGCATATCGAGATCATTCCGCGGCTCACAAAGGTGGCGGGCTTTGAGTGGGGGACAGGGTGCTTCATCAACCCGCTTCCCCCGGAAGCGGCCGCCGCCCACCTGCGGTCCTCTCCGGTCGCGGAATCTCGCTTCGACCGTTCCGTTTAGAAAAAATAGCGAAGCCGCGGGGAACTTGCCGATGATTCCCTCGATCACTTCCGAATTGCCGTAGGTGCGCGCGGAGTAGCCTAACTCGCCAGAGTTCGGGCGGGCCTGAATTCTGGCGAATTCAGCTACCACCACCCGATTCTCCTGCCGGCAGACGCCCCTACAATTCCTCGGCGGTTTGCCTCTACCGATACGCATCCAGCGGCCATGACCCACCCGATTCGCCTCTGTCTTGTCCTGCACAATCATCAACCGGTCGGCAATTTCGACGGCGTCTTTGAGCAGGCCTATCAAGACAGCTACCTGCCGTTTCTGGATGTTTTCGAGTCGTATCCCAACCTCATCATTTCGCTGCATACCAGCGGCCCCTTGATGGAGTGGCTCGACGAGCGGCATCCGGAATACATCGATCGCCTGGCCCGCCTGGTCGCCGAGAAGCGGATCGAGATCATCGGCGGTCCGTTTTACGAGCCGATCCTGACGATGATCCCCTCGCGCGATCGCGTCGGGCAGATCACGGCCTATTCCGAATGGCTCCGGTCGCGGCTGGGAGCGAAAGTGCAGGGCATGTGGATCCCC
>JAKEHX010000386.1 GCA_022614795.1 Planctomycetaceae bacterium
GGCGTGATGCACGCCTGCGGCCACGACATCCACATCACTAACCTGATCGCCGTGGCCCGCTGGTTCGCCGCCCACAAAGACCAGTGGAAGGGAACGCTGATTTTCATCGGCCAGCCGGCGGAGGAGCGCGGCAGCGGGGCCAAGAAGATGCTCGAGGATGGCTTGTTCACGCGGTTCCCCAAGCCCGACTATTGCCTGGCTTTGCACTGCGACGCCGAGCTGGCCACGGGCAAGGTGGGCGTTCGCGGCGGCTATGCCCTGGCTAACACCGATAGCGTTGACATCACCATGCTCGGCAAGGGAGGCCATGGGGCTTATCCGCATACGACGATCGACCCGATCGTGATGGCGGCTCAACTCGTGATCAACCTCCAGACGATCGTCAGCCGCGAGATCAAGCCGATCGAGCCCTGCGTGATCACCGTCGGGTCCATTCACGGCGGCACCAAGCACAACATCATTGGAAACGATTGCCATTTGCAAATCACCGTGCGGAGCTACACCGACACTGTCCGGCAGCAACTGCACGACGCGATCGTCCGCCGGGCTAAGGCGGTGGCTGCTGGGGCCGGCGCGCCGGAGCCGAAGATCGTGTTCACGGAAGGGACTCCCGCCATGTTCAACGACGAGAAGCTGGCGGTGAGGCTGCGGGAAGTGTTCGTGAAGCAGTTCGGCGCGGCCAATGTCGATGATCCCGAGCCGAGCATGGGGGGCGAGGATTTCAGTCAGTATGGCCGCGCGGGCGTGCCGATTCTTATGTTCCGCCTGGGGACGATCGAGCCAGCACGCCTCGCCCGGATGAAGCAACTCGGGCAGGATCCGCCGTCGCTGCACTCGCCGCTGTACTATCCCGATCCCGAGCCGACGCTCGTCACGGGCGTGCAAGCAACCGTGGCCGCGACGCTGGAGTTGTTGAAATGAGGGGCTAGGGCTGGGGACTAGGGCTAGGGACAGGGATGAATGTTTCAGGCGACGACGTCATGCCGAAGTCACCCTTCCAATTCAGCCTCGGTTGGCTGCTGGCCTATTTAGCAGTGATGGCTCTGGTCAGCGCGGGCGTGACCTACGGCCGCCGCCAGGCGCTAGCGACCTATGGCACGGACCAGGCCCAGACCGACTGGGACACCTGGCGGGCGGATGTGAAGGAAATGCCCGCCGGAGTTGGCCCGGTCAAGCGGCGCGAACCGGGGAGCACCGAGCCGCCGGCGCTGGTACTGATGCGCGATCATTTTGCTGTCTGCCTCGGGCTGGCCCTGCTGCTTTCGACAGTCCTGTTCGGTACGTTCATGTTCTTGATCCGCGGAGCGCTGCAAAGTAGTCCCACACTTCGAGTGGGACAAAAGCCCGCGCACGATTGAACTGGTTCCTTACCGGTTTACTGCACTGGACCCACACGGAGTGTGGGCCTACTAAAATGATCGACCTTCACGGCCACTCTGCTCTCATCACCGGCTCGACCAAGGGAGTCGGCCGCTCGATCGCCGAGGCATTTGCCGCCGCGGGAGCCAGCGTCGTCCTGCACGGCCGCAGCCGCGATGCAGGAGCGGACGATGCGATCGCCCGCTGCAAACAGTGCGGCGTGCGGGCTGAATTCGTCACGGGCGACCTGATGCGTGAGACGATTCCCACGGTCGATCGGCTGTTTGCCGATGCCCTCGCCGCGATGCCCGGCATCGACATTCTCGTCAACAACGCCGGCACCTACATCGACAAGCCGTTCCTCGAGATGGACTGGACGACCTACGACCGCACGATGCGGCTCAACGTGGCAGCACCGTATTTCCTGACGCAGAAATTCGCCCGCTACTGGATTGCGAACAAGGTCGCAGGCCGTGTGCTGATGATCGGCTCGATCAACGGCCGCCTCGCCGAGCCGACCCATTCGAGCTACGACTCGTCCAAGGGAGCGATTGACGCGATGGTCCGCTCGCTCTGTGTATCGCTCGCGCCGCACGGCATTCGCGTGAACGGCCTGGCCCCGGGCCTGGTTCGCACGCCGCTCACTTCGATCATCGACCGCGACGAGCGATTCCGCCGCTGGATGGAGCTGCACACGCCCAACGGACAGGTTCCCGATAGCGACGTCTGCGGCAGCGGGGCCGTCTATCTGTGCAGCGACGACGCCTGGCACGTCCACGGCCAGATGCTGCTCGTCGATGGGGGGATGAGCGCCTGGCAGCAGCCGGATATGCCGGAGGGGTGGCAATGATGGTCCCCTCTCCCTCTGGGAGAGGGTTAGGGTGAGGGTATATCGAGTTGCCAACTGATCAAGAACCACCCTCACCCGGCGAGCTGCGCTCGCCACCCTCTCCCACAGGGAGAGGGGAATCAGAGCCGCCTCCCATCACCTTCCGCGAGGCCTTCTGGACTTGGTGCCGCGTGGCGCTCTTGAGCTTCGGCGGCCCGACGGGGCAAATCGCGGTGATGCACCGCATCCTCGTCGAAGAGAAGAAGTGGATCAGCGAGCACCGCTTCCTGCACGCCCTCAACTACTGCATGCTCCTCCCCGGCCCGGAGGCCCAGCAGCTGGCGACCTATATCGGCTGGCTGCTGCACGGGACGCGCGGCGGCCTGACCGCGGGGACACTGTTCATCCTGCCCGGCTTCGTCGCGATCCTGGTGCTCAGCATTCTCTACGCCGAGTTTCAGCAGACGGTCCTCGTCACGGCCCTCTTTTTCGGCCTCAAGCCTGCGGTGATGGCGATCGTGGTCGAGGCCGTGCTGCGGATCGGGAAGCGGGTGCTGAAGAATGGCATGATGCTCGCTATCGCGGCCGCGGCATTCGTCGCAATCTTCTTCTTCGAAGCGCCGTTCCCATTGATCATCGCGACCACCGGCCTCGTCGGATTTATCGGTGGATACTTCTGGCCCGAGGCCTTCCACGTGATCAAAGGACCCGGCCAGACCGACGGCCCGCCCGAGCACGCGGTCGATCGGGCCGCCGTGGACCGGCATGTCTCGCTGACGCGTACCATCCTGATCGCCAGCGTTTGGCTGGTCCTGTGGTTCCTGCCGCTGGCCGTACTCGCGCTCATATTCGGCACTTCGAGCGTTTTCGTGACGGAAGGAACCTTCTTCAGCAAGGCAGCCGTTGTCACTTTCGGCGGGGCGTATGCCGTGCTCCCCTACATCAGCCAGGAAGCGGTCTATCGTTACGGTTGGCTGAAACCGGCGGAAATGCTCGACGGGCTGGGAATGGCCGAAACGACGCCGGGCCCCTTGATCATGGTGGTGCAATTCGTGGGGTTCATGGGGGCCTATCGCAATCCGGGCGAGCTGTCGCCGCTGGCCGCCGGCGTGCTCGGCTCGCTCATCACGGTCTGGGTCACCTTCGTCCCCTGTTTCCTCTACATATTCGCCGGCGCCCCGTACATCGAACGCTTGCGGGAAAACA
>JAKEHX010000387.1 GCA_022614795.1 Planctomycetaceae bacterium
ACCACCGCATAGCCGGTGATGTTGAGGCCCGGATCGATG
Source organism: Planctomycetaceae bacterium (assembly GCA_022614795.1). Classification (GTDB taxonomy): domain Bacteria; phylum Planctomycetota; class Planctomycetia; order Pirellulales; family Pirellulaceae; genus CAYLLN01. The sequence continues at coordinate 40 of JAKEHX010000387.1, forward strand.
CCGACGATTCGCGCGGGCTGTAATTTCGAGCTCACGATGGGCCCCCCATCCGCCACTCGGTCGCACCGCCCTTGCGATCTTCCAACATAATGTTCATCTGCGCCAGTGCATTACGAATCTTGTCCCCCGTGAAAAAGTCTTTCTTCTCGCGGGCCTCCTTGCGGAGGTCGATGAGCAGGTCCATGAGCTTGGGCACGACGCCTTCCGCGGCTCCGCCGCGTTGGGCTGGAGTGGACCTAAAGAGCCCCAGGATGTTGCTCAGCTCCCTGAGCACGCGCGTGGCTTCCACAAAGCCCACGATGCGCGGATCCTTGACGTTGCCCACTTCTTCGAGCCGGGATTGGTCCGCGTGGCGATTGAGCTCGCGCACCAGCTCGAATAGATCGCCGATCGCACCTCCCGTGTTGAAGTCGTCATCCATCTTTTCGAGGAAGCTGGCTCGCAGCTGGCGCACAACCTTGGAGAGCGGCTCCGACGCGGCCTCAACGTTGCCGGCCTCGCGCGTATTGGCTGCTGGGAGGTTGAAAAATCGCTGGCCGGTCATGCGCTGAAACCGCTCGAAGAAACGATAAAACGTCTCGAGGTTTCCGGCAGCTTCGTCCAAGCCTTCGTCGCCATAAACGACGGTGCTGCGATAGTGCGTTTTCAGGAGGAAAAAGCGAATGCGCTCGCCTCCCTGCGCCGCAATCACGTCGGCCAGTCCTCCGGCGCCTGCCGAGCGGCTGAGCTTGCCGCCGGGCGACTCGCGGTCGGACCGCCCGCCAATCTTGCCGGCATCGTCCCCCTTGCGCAACAGGCCGTTGTGCAGCCAATATTTTACCATCGGCTTGCCGTGGCAGCACTCACTTTGCGCCAATTCGTTCTCATGGTGCGGAAACACCAGATCGAGGCCGCCGCCGTGAATATCAAACGTCTCGCCCAGGATCGCCTTGCTCATCGCCGAGCATTCGATGTGCCAGCCGGGACGGCCCTGGCCCCAGGGACTATTCCAGGCGGGTTCGCCCGGTTTGGCAGATTTCCATAGGGCGAAATCGCCGGGCGAACGCTTCTTGGATGCCGCTCCACCCCCTTCGCCTTGCTGCTCGTCCGGGCGGCGATTGCTCAGCTTTCCATAACCCGGGTCCTTGAGTACGTCGAAGAAGACGTCGCCGCCCGAAGCATACGCATAACCCTTGTCAATGAGCGCTTGTGTGAATCGGATAATCCCATCGATGTGCTCCGTCGCCTTGGGCATACGATCGATCTGATCCACGCCGAGAGCGCGGAGATTGTTGAGATAGTCAATGGTCATCTCCTCGGCGATTGCGCTCATCGGCACGCCGCGCTCGTGCTGCTGGGCAATCAGCTTATCATCAACGTCCGTAATATTGACGACCCAGTGAACTTCATAGCCGTTATATACTAGGTATCGTTTGATGGTATCAAAGATCACCGGCCCCACCATGTGACCGATATGGCTTTCCTTATAAACCGTGGGGCCGCAGAGATAAATGCCGACCTTGGCCGGAGCGACGGTCTCAAATGGTTCTTTTTGCTTGGTAAGCGTGTTATATACTCGGATTGTCATGGTGTATTGTTTGATCCTGTTCGCTCAGGGCAATGAGCGGACCATTGCTGCGCACTGGGCCATAATCACCTCTTCCCGACCCACTTCGCCGACTCTTTCGCCGGTCTTGGCCTTGATGCCAACCTGGCTGGCGTCCAGCCCCAAGACGGCTGCCACGCGCCGGCGAATCGCGTCTTTGTAGAGGCTGAGCCTTGGCCTTTCGGCGAAAATGATACAGTCGAGGTTAACGACCTCATAACCGGCGCGACGGACGGCACTGTGAGCAAGCTGCAACATCTCGGCGGAGTCGCGGCCCCGATTGGATTCGTCCGTGTCCGGGAACAGTTCGCCAATGTCACCCAAGGCCGCGGCGCCTAGCAGGGCGTCGGTAATGGCGTGCAAGAGCACATCGCCGTCGCTGTGGCCAATCGCGTGGCGGTCGTGGGGAATATCGATGCCTCCCAGCCGCAACGGCCCCCCCTGGCCAAGGCGATGCGTATCGTGTCCGATGCCCACGCGCATGAGTAGCGGAAATCCCTCTCCCAGCCTGCCAAATGAGGCAGTTTGAGTAAGCTGTGACGCGATTATAACGCTGACCGTTTCCAGCGACAATCGGAGAGGTCGTCGAGGCATTATCGTAAGTCAAATGCAGGTCTTTATTTACGAATTCATCACCGGCGGCGGCATGTGGTCCCAGGGGCCACAGCCTCCGTCCGGATCGATGCTGGCTGAGGGACGGGCCATGGCCCGGACTCTCGCGGCTGATTTTAAGAAGGCTGACACGGAAGTGTGGTCGCTGATCGATTCGCGACTGGAGGCGGCAGGCGCGGGACAATTCGAGCAGGTCGGATCGGCAGACGAAGAGCGTGACGCATTCATGCGCCGGGCAGCCGCCGCCGAATGGACGGTGGTCATTGCTCCAGAATTCGCGGGGAATCTCTTGCGTCGATGCCAGTGGGTGCTGGAAGAGGGCGGCCGACTGTTGTCCCCCGGTCCGGCAACGGTTTCGCTTGCCAGCGACAAACACAGGACCGCGGAGCACTTGGATCGCCATGGAATCCGCACGCCGCGAGGCGTGGTAATCGATGGGGCGGGCGCTGGCGGCCCTACGACGGATCTCTTTCCAGCCGTCATCAAACCGCTGGACGGCTGCGGTTCGCAGGGGGTCCAATTCGTCGCCGAGCTGTGGCAGCTTCGTGCTCTGTTGGATGGCCAGCTGCTTCGACTGGAACGGTTCATCCCGGGGCTGGCAGCGAGTGTAGCCGTATTGTGCGGACCGTCTTTGCACGTCGCTCTTCCGCCTTGCGAGCAAACGCTTGGTGGCGACGGCCAATTCGCGTATGTGGGGGGGCGCACTCCGCTGCCCGATCCGCTGGCTCTCCGCGCCAGGAATCTCGCGCTGCGGACAGTGCGATCGCTTCCCGACCCGCTGGGGTATGTCGGCGTCGATTTGATCTTGGGAGCGGATCCGGATGGCAGCGGCGATCATGTGATCGAGGTCAACCCCCGGCTGACGACGTCCTATGTCGGTTTGCGAGCGCTATGTCGAAACAACCTTGCCGCTGCCATGCTCGCGGTGGCGCAAGATCAGGAGCCAGCTTTGTCTTGGCATGATGGAACCGTAGAATTCTCGGCTGACGGGCGAGTCGCGGTGGACGAGCAAACACTGACCAACCAACGACGCATTTGAGAGCCGCACATGAACTGGCTGGCGCTAGACATCGGAGGCGCGAACCTCAAAGTGGCCGATGGAACGGACTATGCGCAGTCGTATGTCTTTCCGCTGTGGCGAGAACGCGACAAGCTGGCCCAGCAGATTCGCACGGCGATTTTCGAGGCCCCGCCATGCGACCATCTGGCGGTGACGATGACCGGCGAATTGGCCGATTGCTTTGAGTCGAAAGCCGCCGGCGTGCGATTCATCATTCAGGCGGTCAGCGCCGGCAGCGACAACCGCCACACGCGGGTGTATCTCGTCGATGGGCGCATGGTGACGCCGCAGGTCGCAAGCAGCCAGCCGCATCTGGCGGCAGCGTCGAACTGGCATGCGCTGGCCCGTTTTGCGGGGCGTTTCGTACCGCAAGGATCGGCCCTTCTGGTTGACGTAGGTTCGACCACGAGCGATGTGATCCCGCTCGTCGATGGCCAGCCGGCGGCGGCGGGCCAGACCGACACCCAGCGTCTCTTGACGGGCGAATTGATCTACACCGGGATCGAGCGAAGTCCCATCGCGGCGGTCACACAGACCATTCCCTATCGCGGCCAGTCCTGTCCCGTGGTGCAAGAGACTTTTGCCACGATGCAGGATGCGTACGTCATCCTGGAGCAGATCAACGAAGACTTGGGCAACACGAACACTTGCGACAACGGACCGCTGACGAAAGCGGCATCGCGAGTGCGCTTGGGGCGAATGATTGCCGCGGATGGCGACGAATTCAATCATCGAGACGCGGTGAATGCGGCGCACAGCGTGTCCTTGGCCCAGGCGGCGCTGTTGGCAACGGCAATCGCGAAGGTGCGGGCACGGCTGCCGGGCCCGCTGGGCTGTGTGGTTCTGTCCGGCCATGGCGAATTTCTGGGGAAAAACGCAATCGAGACACTGCCCAATCCCGTCCCCACGATTTCGTTCACCGAAAAGCTGGGGCCGGCGCTATCGCGCTGTGCGCCGGCGCATGCGCTGGCCGTGCTGGCGCGTGAGGCGTCCGGCCAATGAACGACATGCTGCCAGTCCGCGAGCGACCACTGCGGGTGGTCAAAGTGGGGGGCAGCATGCTCGACTGGAAGCCCTTGCCGGCGACCCTCGTCCACTGGCTGTTCGCGCAAGGGACGGCAAGCAACATCTTGATCGCCGGCGGTGGGGCGCTGGCCGATGTGATTCGCCGGGCCGATGCGCAACTTGGCCTTGGTGAGGACGCAGCGCACCAACTGTGTGTGGACGTCCTGGGAGTGACGGCCCGTTTACTCACAGCCGTGCTCGCCGGGAAAGCCAAGTTGGCCACGTGGGCGCAAGTGCAAGGGCAGCTATCGGCTGGTCGACTTCCGGAGATCCAAGTGCTCGATGCCAGGAGTTTTCTGCGCGAAACCGATTCTACAGACCACATCGACATGCTCCCCCACACCTGGGATGTGACCAGCGATTCCATCGCCGCTTGCATCGCGTGCGCTCTGGCGGCCGATGAACTCGTGCTGCTGAAGTCGTGCGAACCGCCCGGAAATCCGTCCGGCGATCCGTCGCCGCATGTACTTGCTGCAGGAGGATATGTCGATCGGTACTTCCCGATCGCCGCCCGTTCGTTTGCAGGTCGAGTACGAATGGTCAACCTCCGGGGATTTGCAACGAGCTGTGACAAGCGTGAATCGTCACGTAGCTGAAGTCGCCAGACTTCAGGGAACCCCGAACTCTGGCGAGTTCGGCTACTTTTTCGCAACATCGCTGCCGGGGGCCGCGGTATGATGGTCGCGACTGTGTTGTCCTTCAGACCGCATGACCGAGGTCGATCATGTTCCATCGCTTGCAATGTGCTGTGAGATTGCTCGCTGGAGTTGCGGTTATCGCTGCCCTGACGCCGATCGTGCCGGCTTTGGCAGCGGAGCGGCTTAATGTGCTCTTGATCATGGCCGACGACTTGCGGCCCGATCTGGCGTCGTATGGCGGACCGGCCCAAACGCCCAATCTCGACGCGCTCGCTCGCCGCGGCATTCAATTCAACCGGGCCTATTGCCAGCAGGCCCTGTGTAATCCGTCGCGCTCGTCGATGCTCACCGGTCGCCGGCCTGATTCGCTCGGCCTGTGGTGCAATGGCGTCCATTTTCGCGAGCTGGCCCCCGATGTCGTGACCTTGCCGCAGCACTTCAAGGCTAACGGCTACGTGACCCGCGACGTCGGCAAGATCTTTCACAACTGGCACACCAAGGAGAAGGGGGACCGACGGTCGTGGAGCGCCGACGAGTTCCTGCACTACGAAAACCACGGCAATGACAAGCCGCTTGTCGCAGGCCGGCTGGGCGAGAACCGGGCGACCGCCCCGAAGTGCGAGCGGATTAGCGTGCCGGACGATTCGTACTTCGACGGCCGCGTCGCCGCCGAGGCGGTGCGCGTGCTGAACGAAATCAAGAACCAGCCGTTTTTCCTGGCGGTGGGTTTTTGGAAGCCGCACGCGCCGTTCAATGCCCCGGCCAAATACTGGGACCTTTATGACCCGGCCATACTTCCGCCGCTTGATCCGGATCGGCCGGCGGGCGCGCCAGAATTGGCCTTTCACGACGGCCGCGAGCTGCGCGGCCTGCCGCCCAATCAGCTCACTTTCACTCCCCAGCAGGCAGCCGAGATGCGACATGGATATCTGGCCGGGATCAGCTACCTCGACGCCCAAGTCGGCAAGGTGCTCAGCGCCCTGGCCAAGAATGGCCTGACCGAGCGTACGGTCATCGTGTTCTGCGGCGACCACGGCTATCACCTGGGCGAACAGGGCTTGTGGGCGAAGACATCGTGCTATGAATTGGATGCCCACGTGCCGCTTTTAATCGTGCCGCCGAAACTTTCTCAGGCCGGCAAGAAGTCGGATGCCTTGGTCGAATTGCTCGACCTATATCCAACGCTGATCGATCTATGCGGGTTGCCAGCCCCGGCCGGGCTGGAGGGGACGACCCTTCGCAAGCTGCTGGACGATCCGGCCGCGGCGGTCAAGTCCGCGGCTTTCACCCAGCATCCGCGGCCGGCCTACTACGATCGCACCGAGAAGGGGGTGCCCGACGCAATGGGCTACAGCGTCCGCACGGCCAAGGCCCGCTATACGCAGTGGCGCGACTGGCAGACCGGCAAGCTCCTGGCGGCTGAGCTTTATGACCACACCAGCGATCCCCGCGAAATGACCAACCTCATCGACTCGCCGGCCGCTGAGCCGCTACTGGCCGAAGCCCGGCGACTCCTGCACCAGCAGTTCCCACCCGACAAGATTCCCGCCAAGCGATAGCATCCTGCCCACGGTAGCCCATGTCGTCCAACCCCGATGCCGCTTCGCAAGTGGCGCCGCGCGCCGCCGCTAGCGATTGGGAATCGCCCACGGCTGTCCGCTTTTTGGTTGTGGGCCTGTGCGTCGCAATGTCGGTGCTTCTCTATCTGGATCGCTTTGCGATTACGCCGGCCACTGACACGATGCTTCGCGAGCTCAAGCTGAGCAAAGGGGAGTTTGGCGACGCCGTGGGGGCGTTCTTCCTGGCCTATGCCCTCATGCAAATTCCCACCGGCTGGCTCACCGACACGGTCGGTGCCCGGTGGACGCTGGCCGCCTATGTGGTGTGCTGGTCGCTCGCCACGATTGGGCTGGGTTTTGCGAAAGGGATTTTTGCGGTCTGGCTGATGCGGCTCATCCTGGGTGTCATGCAGGCGGGGGCCTATCCGGCCGCGGCGGGGCTGCTGAAGCGATGGGTGCCATATTCTGCGCGTGGCCTGGCCAACAGCAGTGTGGCGATGGGGGGGCGGGCCGGCCTGCTCTTGTCGCTGGCCGTCACGGTGCCGCTCATGCTGCTGGTCGGGCAGTGGCTCGACCGCGACGAAGGAAACTGGCGGATCGTGTTTACCGCCTATGGCCTCCTTGGAGTCATCTGGGCGGCGCTCTTTGTTTGGCTCTATCGCGATCGTCCGGCCGAGCATCCCTGGGTCAACGCGGCTGAGGCTCACTTGATTGCCGGTCCGGCGGGCGACAAACCTTCGCAGCCAGAGCGGCGCTTCGATTTGCCCGTCCTCGCCATGCTCAGCAGCAAAGAGGTCTGGCTGATGTGCGGCATCAATATCTGCGTCAATTTCGGCTGGATCTTTCTGGCAACGTGGCTGCCGCAATTCCTGATCGAAACGCACGGCGAGTACGTGTCGCTGCACATCGGCGATCGCCAGGTAGTGGCCAGCCTGATGACTGCCTGCACCGTGCTGGCGGCGATGTGCGGCGGCATGCTCGGCGGACGCACAACCGACTTCCTGGTGCACCGCGTCGGCCGAACCTGGGGTCGCCGCCTGCCGGGAATGATCGCGGGGCTCCTGGTCTGCGGGATGTATTGCCTCGTGCCGCAGCTAGCGAATGTCTGGGTGTTCATCGGGGCCATGATCGCTATCGCGTTTACGATCGACTTCGGCCTCGGCGCCACCTGGGCCAGCTATCAGGACATCGGTGGCCGACACGTCGCTTCGGTCCTCGGCTGCGGCAACATGTGCGGCAACCTGGCCGCCGCCTACTTTGGCCGCCAAATCGGCTATCTGGCCGACCACGGCCCGTGGAACCAGGGGTTTTAC
>JAKEHX010000388.1 GCA_022614795.1 Planctomycetaceae bacterium
GCTTGCCATCGGCCGCCAGGCATGCCAGCTTGGCACTCGTCCCCGTGCCGCATGGCGAACGATCGTAGGCCTTGCCGGGACACAGCACGAAATTGCGGCTGTGGTTCGCCGGATCGCGCGGCGGTCCGAATAGCTCGATGTGGTCGATCACGCCTCCGTTTGCGCCGCGGATGCCTTGCCGCTCGAGCGCCTGACGGATCCGCCACGTGAAATCGGTCAGTGCCTCGACGCGGGCGAGGTCCAGCGCTTGTCCGCCCAGCGCTTGTCCATGGTCGCCGACGAGGAAAAACCAGTTGCCGCCCCAAGCGATGTCGCCCGTGACGCGGCCGAATCCCTCTACTTCCACGGCCACGCTGGCGGCATGGCGATAACTCGGCACATTCTCAATCGTCGCCGTATTGGCGCCGTCGAAATCGAACGACACCGTGCCGACGGGCGTCTCAATCACGTGCGTTCCCGCGCCAATGCGGCCCAGATGCCCCAGCGTCACTGCCACGCCAATCGTGCCATGGCCGCACATGTTGAGGCAGCCGACGTTGTTGAAGAAGATGACGCCGCACGTAGGCCCACACTCCATGTGGGCCGGTCCTGGAGACGAGGCCAACTCCGCTTCATATCCCATACGGAGTGTGGGACTACGGAGTGTGGAACTACACAAAATCGCCCCCACCAGCACATCGCTCCCGCGCGGCTCGTTGACCACCGCCGAGCGGAACCAATCGTGCTCCTGGGCCAGCCGCTGACGCCGCGCCGCCATGTCGCCATCCCCCAGGTCGGGACCGCCGGCGATGACGACGCGCGTGGGCTCGCCCGCCGTGTGCGAATCGACGACTTGGATGCGGTGGAGAGTCATGGGACGAGGACCGTCGGGAGGGCGAGGCTCCTGCCGAGCCGAAATCGTCATCGCGCGACCACTGGTCGCGGCTATGCACGCGGCCGCGTATTGATCGCCTGCCGGATGATTCCCAAAATCCGCTCGCGCTCTTCGCCGACAAGCGGCAGGCGCGGGGCGCGAACCGTCTCGCTGCCCAGACCGGTTTCGGCCATCGCCAGCTTGATGTATTGCACGAGCTTGACGTGCGTGTCCAGGTGCAAAAGCGGCGTGTACCAGCGATAGACGTTGAGCGCTTCCTCAAAGCGGCCCGCCCGCGCCAGATCCCACAGCAGGCGGTTCTCGGCCGGAAACGCATTCACCAGCCCCGACACCCAGCCGACCGCCCCCAGCACGATGCTCTCGAGCACCAGGTCATCGACGCCGCACAGAAGCTGATACCGCTCGCCGCACGCGTTTTTCAGGTCGGTGATCCGCCGCACGTTCTCGGACGATTCCTTGATCGCCACGAATTTCGGCTCATCGGCCAGCTCCGCAAACATCGGCGGCGTAATATCGACGCCGTACGACACCGGGTCGTTGTAGCACATGATCGGCAGGCCGCTCGCCTTCGCAACCGCGCGAAAGTGGGTCATTGTCTCCCGCGGGTCCGACTTATAGACCATGGCCGGCAGGACCATGAGGCCGCTCGCGCCGGCCCGCTCGGCGTCGGCGGCGAATCGGCATGCCAGGGCCGTCGTGCACTCTGCCACACCCGTCAGCACCGGCACGCGCCCCTCCGCCACGCTTACCGCCGTCCGCAGCACCTGGAGTTTCTCGGCGTATTCGAGCGAGCAGTTCTCGCCCACGGTGCCGAGCATGATCAGGCCGTGCACGCCCGCCCCGATCAGCTTCTCCAGATGAGCGGCCGTCGCTGCCAGGTCGAGCGACTGGTCGCTTCTGAACTGCGTGGTGACTGCGGGAAAAACACCCTGCCAGTTGACGGTCATTGAGTTGCACCTCAATTGTTTGAAAGGACCTATTCTTTCAATGATTATCTGAACATTGCGACCGGTTGCACCGTTGCCACCGGCGTTTGACGTTTCGAGCGACGCACTGACTACCTAATCTCCACCGCGCCTTGCGTTACGGCCCACGGGAGTTGCTTGATCTCTCCCTTTTCACCGGATGTTGCTACCATGGCAAAGAGCACGGCCACGCCGGGCAGTGCCGCTCCTTCGCTTGGATCCACCTCGACATCAAATAAGTAGAATTCCTGGCCTTCCGCGAACGGCTCCGGCACGCGGCGACGGCGATAAGGGCGGTAGTTATCATCGCGCAAGAGTTCCCATAGCGGCCGATCTTGGGCGGGCGGCGAGTCGGTCTTATACAACTTCCCCATCCGCTCGGCCTGCGACGCCAACCAATCGACCGAGTATTCTTCTGCCGTCAGGAACGTCCCTAAACCCAGGGCGTGCTTCTGATCCGGGCCGATGATAACCCCGTGCACGACGAGCGGGACGAGCGACTCAGGATCGTCGCGCACGCTCTTGCTTAGTTCCGCAAGCGGCTCCAGCTTGAGCACCGACCATAGCGCCTTGAGTCCGTCGAGTGTCCAAATGATCGTCGGCAGCATGCAGCAGGCGATTGTCGCCAGGATTGCCACGCCGATGAGGCACGCCCACCACGGCGTGTCGAACTCTTCAAATATCGGTTCGGCGGCCGGCGTCCGCAAATACGCTAGCAGGTTTGCCCGTAGCCGTGCATCGTCGATCTGAATGCGGTCGCTGTCCATAGAAAGGATTGTGGCGACTACCTGGACCGCTCGGAAGCCGTGATTTCCTCGATTCGCTTCCCCCGCTCGATCACCGCCCGCATGCCTTCCGGCGTATGGCCTCGGCGCATGCAGTCGCGCAAAGTTTCAATCTGCTGGTCGCTAATCGCCGAGGCCGGAATCCAGAGGATGTGGCCACTATGGTGCCGAACAATCCACACATCGCGGCAGCGCTCGATACTGACGATCCCGTCGAGAAACAAATACCACCGCTCGCGGCCGATCAAAACGCCGGCCGCCGCACCAGTCCCGTTATCCTCGACGAGAATGTCCATCTGACGGACTCGTGATCGCACGATATCAAGCAGGCCTCGAAACAGGCCGGCGTGCAGGAGCCACACAAATAGTGCCAGTCCGCCGAAGAGCGCGATTCCCGCCCATTCACTGGTCCAGATCGACCAGACGGTCCGGAGCACGAAGAACGTCCACAGCGGGAGTGCCACCAGCGGCGAGAACCAGCCCCAAACCTGGTACAAGCCTATGAGCCGCTGTCCCCGACTGAGAGTGTATCGGAGGTGAAAAGGGAACGCTGGTCATCGAACTACGCTCGCAGCCCTACCGCGGAAACAAGGAATAGCCCGCGACGCTCGTCGGAATCTGAAACAGCGTTTTGCCGGCTGTGACATAGAGCGTCTTCTTATCCGGCCCGCCGAACGCCAGGTTAGTGATCACGTCTTCGGGAATCGGAATCCGGCCCAGCAGTTTACCCTGCGGCGTGATCACATAAACGCCGGTCGGCACGTCGGCCGTTTCGTTGGCGGTTCGCGGCGCCGAGATGCCCGCGGCGACCCACAGATTCCCCTGGCTGTCGAGCCGCATGCCGTCGCCGCCGCGGCCCCGCCCGAAATCGAACACCTGCCGCTGCCCCGAGATCGAGCCGTCCGCCCCAACGGCGAACGCCCAGATCTTGCGGTTACCGTCGGGCCGGATGTAGTTGCTGTCGATCAGGTACAGCGTCTTCCCGTCGGGTGTGATCGCCAGGCCGTTGGGACGGCCGATCGCCGGCTGCGTGACTACGCGATGCACCGTGCCGTCGGTGTCAATGCGATAGACCGCCTCGTGGGCCTGCTCCATGATGCTGCGATCGGGCGCGTAGAGCGGATCGGTGAACCAGATGCGCCCCTGCGGATCGACCACGACGTCGTTGGGGCTGTTGTAGCGCTTGCCTTCATAACGCTCGGTGAGCACTTCAATCTTCCCGCTCGTCAGGTCGGTGCGGACAATCCGCCGCCCACCGCCCGGCCCGTTTTCGGCCCCTTCACAGCTCACCAGCCGGCCCTGAGCATCGAAGGTGTTGCCGTTGGTCCGTCCGCTGTCGGCGCGAAACGTCGTCAGGTTGCCGGCTGGGTCCCGTTTCAGAATCCGATTGCCGGCGATATCGCTGAAATAGACATTCCCCGCGGCATCGACGGCTGGGCCTTCGAGAAAACACACACCGGAGGCCACGGTCAGCTTGGCGTCGGGCGCGAGCAGGTCCGCCGGTGGCGAGACGTTCGCAAGGTCGGGAGCCTCGGCGGCGTGAATCGCGACAGTCAGGACAATCGCAAACAGCATTCCGGCGGCAATGCGGCAACTCATGGTGGGCCTTTCGGGGATTAAAAGACGCTGCATCAACCTAACGCTCGTCGCCACTGCGCATTATGCTGTAGCATATCCCACCCGCTCGCATCCCACCTCTGAGGACCGCATGTTCTCACCCACCCTGGCCTTGGCCGCCGCGCTCGCTCTTGTTGCCGCTGGGCCTGTCGAGCCCGGCACGCAGCTCACCTATTCCGGCACGATGAGCGGCGTCAAGGACGACGGCAATCCGGCGGTGAAGGAATTCATGCTGGCCTTGGTGGCGATCGGCGGCGAAGGGGAATCGGTCGATTTCGCATGGGCCCTTGACGAGACAGGCCGCGGCGGTTGGACGTGGCTCGACCACTTCGGCAAGTGGACCGTCACACCAAACCGAATTGCCAGCGACGCCCCTTCCGAACTCCCCTCCCCTGCCCTGCTCTACGTTCGCGCCGAAGGAAAGAGCATTGTGCCGCTGATTCCGCCGCTGCCGGCCAGTCCCAAGCCGCTTGAAGCGGGTTCGGTCTGGTCGGAGGGCCGCCTCGAACACCGCGTGACGGGCGAGGCCGCGAAGTCTGGCCGCATGTGCTGGGAGATCGACGTCCGCAGTCCCTACGGCCACAAGCGCACGCTCTGGATCGACAAGTCCGCCCCGCTGGTCGTGGCAGTGAAGGAAACCGTTTTCATCGGCCAGGGCGAAGAGCACAAGCTCCAGTTCGAGCTGACTGAAGTGAAGCAACTCGCTGCGGACGAGACGGCGAAGATCGCCGCGGCACTCGATGCTTGGGTCGATCTGCGCAAGTCGCTGGCCTGGGAGCCGCGCAGCCGCCGCGAGGAGCTTTCCACAGAGCAAATCGCGTCGCTGAAGGCCGGCCTGCCCAAGATCGTCGAATCGGCCGCCCTCGGCCCGCTCGCAGCAATAGCCGCTGCCGCCCAGCGCGACGCCGCCGGCCAGAAGAACCGGGCCGGCGCAGTGGCGGCACTCGCGGATGCCATCGTCGGCCAGCCGCTGGGCGATATGCAGCTCACCGACCTCTCGGGCAAGCCGCTGGCGGACGATTCCGTCAAGGGCAAAGTCGTCGTGCTCCACTTTTGGGAATACCGTGACACACCGCTCGAAGAGCCGTACGGCCAAGTCGGCTATCTCGATTTTCTCTTGCGCCGTCGTCCGGAGACGGTGGTGATCGGCGTGCACGTCGATCCGCGGCTGGCCGACGAGTCAACTCGCCGGGCGTCGCTGGCCGGGGCGAAGAAACTCAAGGCGTTCATGAACCTGAGCTACGCGATCGCCCACGACGACGGCTCGCTGCTGAAGCGACTGGGCGACCCGCGCGTGGCCGGCGGCAAGCTGCCGCTGTTCGTGGTGGTCGGCAAGGACGGCAAAATCGCCGCCTACCACGCGGGGCTGTATGAAGTGAAGGCCACGGAGGGTTTGGCGGAGCTGGAGGCAGAAGTCAAGCGGTTGCTTACGAAAGAGTAATTCGGCCCCATTTTTGCTGGATGTGCCGCTGGCATGCCGGTGCGTTGACGGGTGCATTTTCGACGGATTACGATGCGCACATGAGCCCGTAACGGAAGACTGCGGGATAATGGAATGGAGGGAAGGTCACTGGGCCTTCACCACGCAGGACGGGCATCCAACCATTCTGGCCGCTGCGGAACCGAGAAATTGTCCGGCGACGGCGGCTGGGCATGCGCAAAAACGGGTAAGCCTCCATCGTGGTGGCTAAGTTTCACTTCAATTGATTGGGAGGTGTCGCATGGATCGTCGTTGGTTTGTGGTTGTGGCCTTCGTGGCTGTTGCTGCTCTCGTCGTGGTCCCTGCGGTGTCATACGCAGCCGAGCTGGCGGGCACCGTGAAGAGCGTCAAACCGGACGCGAAATCGGCTGTAGTTACCGACGCCGCTGGTAAGGACACCACCGTGACTTGGGATGACAAGACCGCTGTCACGGTGGATGGCAAGGCGGGTACGGCTGCCGACGTGAAGGCCGGGGCGAAAGTCACGGTGACACACGAGGGCGGCAAAGCCAGCAAGATTGCCGTCTCAACGAAGTGAGCCGCTGATCGTTTCCACGCGCCAAGCGCGAAGCAGCAAGCTTCCGCTTGGCGCCATTTGAGCGTCAGAGGTGAACAGGTTTTACTGGGTCCGAGGGAGCTGTTTCGTCACCGCCAGCACCTCCTCCAGTACGTGAGCGTTCGTCGCGATCGCCTCGCCGGCGTGAATGGTCGGCACGCCTTGCCAGTCGGTAAACGTGCCCCCCGCTTCTTCGACGATCGGCTGCACGGCCGCGGCGTCCCAGACGTTGAGGACCGGATCGATCATCACCTCGGCCCGTCCGGTGGCGACGAGCAAATAGCCGTAGCAGTCGCCCCAGGTGCGGGTGATGTAAGCGGTCCGCAGCAGGGCGTCAAAGGCCGCGGCGGCGCCGCGCTCGGCATAGCCATCGACCTGCGACGTGAGGAATAGTCCGTCGGCCAATTTCGCAGTCGTCGAAACGCGGGCCCGCTGCGGCGCGGTGCTGCCGCGGAAATACCAGGCCCCCTGCCCCGCCGACGCAAACACCCCTTCATCGAGCGCGGGCATAAACACGAGGCCCGCGGCGGCTCTCCCCTCTTGCTCGACGGCGACCATCGTGCCATAGAGCGGCACGCCATGGATGAACGATTTCGTGCCGTCGATGGGATCGAGGATCCAGCGAAAGCCGCTGGTGCCCTCGGTCGCGCCCAGCTCTTCGCCCAGAATGGCGTCGCTCGGAAAGGCCGCGGTGATGCGCTCGCGGAGCAGCTGTTCGGCCTGGCGATCGGCGATTGTGACCGGCGAGTTGTCCGATTTCCGCTGGACCTCGTAGTTCGTCGTCTGGAAGTAGCGGAGCGTCAGGCGGCCCGCCTCCAGGCC
>JAKEHX010000389.1 GCA_022614795.1 Planctomycetaceae bacterium
CTGCTGGCGGTGCTCTTCGGCCTGGATGGCGGCGAAAACGTCGGGGTCTTGCTGCTGGAGGAGGGTCATCAGCGGAAGCAGAGTAAGTGGTGAGTGGTTGGGGTTTCAGGTTCTAGGTTTCACGTTTCAGGTCCGGCTTACTTCTCCGCCAGTAGCTCCTCGATGCGCTGATCCAGATCTTCGGGTTTGGCGGTCCATTCATAGCGCAGCTTGCCGGCGCGGTCGTAGAGGCGGAATTCGGGCAGCTCGCTCCAATCGAAGGCGGCGGCAACCTCCTGGCCGATGTCGTCGTAATTGCTGAGCAGGTTGTCAAAATGGGCCCCTTTCTCGGCGAGGAATTCGCGGACCTTGGGCTCATTTTCCAAGAGGTCAAAGCTCACGGCGATCGTGGCAAAGTCCTTGTCTTTGTAATGGTTGTGCGTGGCCACGGTGTGCGGAAAATACTCGACGCACGGACCGCACCAGGTCGCCCAGAAATCCACGAAGACCACCTTGCCTTGGTGGCCGGCGAGCAACTCGGCAAATTTTTTTTCGTCGCCGATGACGAGGTTGACCGCGGGACGGTTGTCGAGCTCCGTCACCTTTGCCTTCGATGGCGTCGCGCTGGCGTCCTCGTAAACTGGCTGCATGCACCCAACCAGGATGGTACATCCAATTGCCGGTAAGCATATCAATCGCCCGATGATCATCGTCCGCTCCGCTCGAGCGCGTCGCAAGCGACGCGGCGAAATATGATGCTATCCAAAGAGCAACAACAAAAAAACCGCCGCCGGGGAAGCTCCCGCGGCGGCGGCATATCGTTCACAGTCCAGCAAACTATTTGTTGTTGATGCCGCAACCGACGGCCTTGGTGTTGGTCACTTCGACCTTCTTGCCGGCCAGGAGCGCATCGACCGCGTCCGCCACATAGTGCTTCTTCGGGCTGGTCTGGCTGTCGTCGAACGCACCGACGTAGGCCACCTTCCGCTCGCCGTCGAGCACGAAGATGTGCGGCGTCACGCGGGCGCCGTACTCGGTGGCCAGCTTGCCGCTGGCGTCAAAGACGTACGGGAAGTTGAAGCCCTTTTCTTCCGCGCGGGTCTTCATCACCGCCAGGTCTTCGCTGTTCTTGTTGGCGTTGATGGCCACAAACTTTACGCCTTTCTCGCCATACTTCTTCTGGAATTCGACAAACCGGTCTTCATAGGCCACCGCTACCGGGCACTTGTTGCAAGTGAAGCAGACCACGATTGCCTTGGCATCTTTCATGCCGTCCAGGCTGCACTCCTTCCCGTCCACGCCGGGGAGGGCGGCAAACGTGGGGGCTTTGGCCCCAATTTCCAGCTCGGCAGCAAAGGCCCCACCGGCAAAGGCCCCAGCCGCCAGGGCGACGAGCGAAAGCGCGACAAACATGCGACGAATCATGCGAACACTCCTTGGACTTGAACCTGAGTCAATTGCTAGCAAAACCGCGGCAACATGCCGGGTGAAACGTCAGTCATCGTGGCAGGCTGCAAACCTGCCGAAATAGCTACGCAGCAGGTGGGAAAGGGTTCGGGCTGCGACTAGCGGGACGGTCGCCCCGCACGGGTAAGTTGGGATTGATTGTACGGTTAATGGGTGAAATGTCAACTTTCTCTGGCCAAATCCGCACTGTATCCTGCCGGCGTCGTTTTCGCATGGCAGCACCCGCCCCTGGCGTTACACCGTGTCCAATCCCTTTGCCGATCAGCCCGTCAATCCCTACGCCGCCCCCGGCCCCACGCCGGAGCCGGAGTATTTCAGCACGCTGTCACGCGACGACGCCCGGATTCGTCTATTTGGCCCGGCCGTTGGGATCTTGTTTACGGTGGCCATCGGGACCGGATTTCTGCTGATGTTCCTGGCGGGGATTCTCAGCGATCCCAAAGTCGCGCGGGTCATGCCCAAAGAAATGGGCTTCGAGGTGTTTTTGGCGCTCGTCTTCACGGGCGGCTTTCTGTCGCATGGATTGCAGCTTGTGGGGGCCATCGCCATGCTCCGCGTGCGGGGCAAGGTGTGGGCCATGCTGGGCACGGCGGCCTCCTTCATTCCCTGCAATTTCTACTGCTGCTGGCTGGCGCTGCCGTTTGCCATTTGGGGGGCGATCGTGCTGGCCAATCCGGACGTGCGGGCGGCGTTCGATCGGCCATAAGGCATGGGCACTCGCGAGTTGACCTGCGCCTTATTCGCCAGAATTCGGACATTGCCAGTCGGCAAACGAGCGTGCCTACTACTTAAGCGTGACCTATGCTTTTCTGCCACCAGTCCGCGCGGCGGATCGGAAGTGCGGGTTGTAGGGATGGTTACACGTTTGTGTCCTGAACCCTGAACCCTGAACCCTGAGCTCAGAACCCATTCGAGGACGAGGACGAGGACGAGGACGACAGCGAGCCCCGATCCCCGGTTTCTACCATGGCCACTTCAACCGAAATGCCCACCGGCGCCGGCAACCTGCTGGCTTCGATCCTCTCGGAAGACGCTTTTCGACCCGTCGAGCCCAAGAGCATCGAGGAGACCGGGCTGACCGCTACGGTCATCGAGAACTTGATGCTCAAGTATCTGCTGCTCATCGGTTCGGCCAGCGGGCGGCAGATTTCCGAAAACGTCTGCCTGCCGTTTATGATCCTGGAATCGATTTTCGGCTCGCTGCGCCAACGGCAGCTGATCATCAACAGCGGCAGCGCCCAGCTCAACGACTTTGTCTATCAACTCACCGAACAGGGGCGGACGCGGGCCCGCTCGACGATGGAAACGTCGAGCTATATCGGGGCGGCCCCCGTGCCGCTCGACGACTACATCATCTCGGTCGATGCCCAGACGATCCGGGCCGAGGCCCCGCAGAAGCGGCACCTGCAAAAAGCGTTCTCCGACATTTCGGTCGAGCAATCGATGTTCGACATGCTCGGCCCGGCGGTGAACAGCGGCGCCGGAATGTTTCTTTATGGCGCGCCCGGCAACGGCAAGACGACGCTCGCCAAGCGGATCACGCAGTGCTACAGCAGCAGCATTTGGATTCCCCGCGTACTGATCGAAGACGGCCAGTTCGTCAAGCTTTATGACGCCGCCTGCCACGAGGCCCTGGATTCAGGCTCCGCCACCCTGCTTAAGAGCACCGAAAACGACCGCCGCTGGATCCGGATCAAGCGGCCCGCCGTCATGGTCGGCGGCGAATTGACCATGGAGGCCCTGGAAATCCGCCACGACCCGGTCAGCAACGTCAGCGAGGCCAGCCTCCAGCTCAAGAGCAATTGCGGCTGCCTCTTGATCGACGACTTCGGCCGGCAGCGGATTTCGCCGCAGGAGCTGCTTAACCGCTGGATCATTCCGCTGGAAAACCGGGTGGACTACCTGACCCTCCCCAGCGGCAAGAAGATCCAGGTGCCGTTCGAGCAGCTGATTATCTTCTCGACCAACCTGGAGCCGACTGACCTGGCCGACGAGGCGTTCCTCCGCCGCATTCCGTACAAGGTCGAGGTGGGCGACCCGGCGATCGGGGAATTCAAGTCACTGTTCGCCTTTGCCGCCAAGGCTATCCACTGCGAGTTCCGCGCGGATGCGGTCGAGCACCTGATTGAGAACCACTACGAGTCGGTTGGCCGGGCGTTCCGCCGCTGCCATCCGCGCGACCTGTTGTTCCAGATCCGCAACTTCTGCGTCTATAACGGCCTGCCCGTGGAAATGAAGCCGGAGTATTTCGACCGCGTGGTGCCGAGCTACTTCACAGTCTTGAATGGGCACGCGAACTAGCGGAAGTGCCAGCGTTTGAGCGTGCGCGAGTTGGAGAGAGCGAAGCGGCGCACTCTCTGGCACGCTCACACCCCCGCACGCTCACACTTCCTCTCACCCCGGCCCCGCGTTAACCGGGAACCGTCGCGCTCACGGCCGCGCTCCACGGGCCGGTCTCGCCGCAGTCGTTCCTCGACGCGGGCTGGCATCCCGGCCGCTCGGTGAGCCTGCCCGACTCAGTGTCGCGCGATCACCCAGCCTGGGTCGCTGGCCGCGCTGGGCGGGCTCGTCTTCCTGGTGCAGGTATCCTGGAGCAGGTCTCGCCCCGAAGTGCGAAAACTTTTCCCTGGGCGGACACGTCCTATTGTTGTTCCGGTTCCACGTGTGCTTGTCCTGTCGGAGAATGGCCATGACCAGGACCTTGTCGCTGTCCGTTGCCATCGCCTTCCTCGCCGGCCTGGCTCAACTCCAGGCGGGCGATCCGCCCTCCGCACCACCTCCGGATGCCAAAACGCCGCGATCTGCGCCGGAGGCCGACGCCGCGCTGAAGGCCGCTGCCGACCGCTTTCGCTCCGTTCGCATCGTCAGGGACCTGGCGGCGTTTAACATCTTGAGTCTGAGTTCGCAGCAGGACGGCGCGTGGATGGTAGCGGGCCTTTATGATGGCGGGTCGAGTTTGCATAGCCAAGGATATTACATCGAGGCCGAGACGGGCAAAGTGATTGATCGTGGAATCAGACCCGCAACCGTGCTTCAGGTCTGGGGCAAATGGAAACGGATGGAGCTACTCAGCGGCGAAGCACCTCCTGAAGGGCGCTATCAGTGGACAGAGCCCGATCACGGCGGTTTCGGTTTGGACAGGAGCAAAAGCATGTATGACTTCGGCTCCGTGTTTACAGGTCCCGATGGAACGGTGATCTGTCGATTCTTCGACAAGAAGGGGGGCGCCGAACAGTTCTCGCCGGTGACGACGATCCCGGACGACTGGAAAACCTTTGTGAAGCCCGCCTACGAGTATCACGTCCAGCATTGGGCGGATTTTGCGGATAGCGATCCCAGCGGACTCAGGAAACTGGCGTCCGGCGAGAATCCTTTCGTCGCCCTGACGGCGATTCGCCACCTCCTCAGCAGAACGACCACGGCTGAAGAGACCGACCAGTTGCTCGATCTCGCGCGTTCGCTGCCGAAATATCGTCAGGCGGTGCTCACTCATTGGCTGTTGAAGCGAAACACCGACAATGCACGCGATATTATCAAGCGATACCCGGACAATTCAGACGCCCTTGAGAGGTTAAAGAGGTTAAAGAAAAACGACGAGCATACACTCGATCTTGTTCTAAAAGCTGTCAGCCGCGCAACGAGCGCCGCCGAGCTGACCGGAATGGCGCTGGGCATCGAATCCTGGACGGCATCGCTGGGACGAATGGGCGGAGCCTCGGAACCAGCGAAGAACTTGATTGACAAGGTCCTGGAGAGGTGGCGGAGTTTTGATCGTTCAACTGTGGCGGATGAGCCCTGGAAGTCCTGGGAGAAGCTTTTGATCGCACCGGGCATTCCGGAAGGCAAAGCGGAGGACCGCCCGATGCCCGGCAAACCGGACGAGGCCCACCAGCCGGGGCAAAATCCGGAGCTAAAG
>JAKEHX010000039.1 GCA_022614795.1 Planctomycetaceae bacterium
CCATGTGCACGGTTCTCCATTTCCCGCGAATAATAACTGGTCCTACTCAATTTGCCAGGCGGGCGCGCAAGTTTATTGCGGATCGGGACCAGGTTTGGTCCCGGCGAAGGGCAGCGGGAGAGCCTTACACTGGCCCTCTTCCAGTCGGAGAGGGGAGCGGCCGGCAACGGCACACGGAGCGTGCCTACTACTTATTACCCGCGGACGCGTACCCAGCCGTAGCGGGTGTGGTCGGGGTCGATGGAGAGGGCGATGTAGGTTTCCTTCATCTGCGCCAGGTTGTCGGCGCGGAGCTGGCCGACTTCCAGGACGTTCTTGAGCTGCTCGGTCATTCGGGACTCGTAATCTTTGGGCACCGGCTTGTAGGTGTCTGTCGCCACGGCCTTGATGCCATAGAGTTTGGCCGAGTTGAGGCCCAGGATTTTGCGCTTCGCCTGCTCGGTCAGCTCGGGGTAGCCGTATTTCTCGCGCATCGCCGCGGGGATTTGAAACCGCCAGAGGGCCTCGATCTGCCACTGGGGCGAGCCGTACCAGACCGAGTCGGAGCCAAAAACGATCCGGTCCTCGCCCATGAACTTGAGGAGCTGGCCCAGGATGTGGGCCGCGATCGTCGGGAACGTCACGACCGACGAGGCCCAGGTCGTGCCGATTTCGGCGTAGCAGTTGGGCAGGTCCTTCACGAGCTGGCCGTACTCGGTCGTCCAGCTGATGTTCGGCACGCCGCCGCGCAGCTTTTCCGCTTTGACGTCTTCCAGGGCGTCGGCCAGGAAGAAATTCGGCTGGATGCAGGCGTGGTAGGAGATGAAGTTGAGCTTGGGCCAGTCGCGGGCCGCCTTGGGCAGGTCGTCGGGGTGGCCGCGCTTGGGATCGGGCGGGCCCGGGGCCAGGCCCTTGTGGACACAGATGTTGTTGAAGCCGGGCCGCCGGTCCTTGAGCTTCTCGTAGTTCTTCTGGATCAGCTCGAACGTCGGATAAGCGACGTCGGGATCGTCGTGCCGCCATTGCCGCATCAGGCTGGCCGGGTCGTCATCGATCTTGGCGGAGTTGGAGATGTTGTAGCCCTTCCAGGAATCGGGCTCGTTTTGGTCGATCTGCTCCTGGATGAATTTGAGGTTGCCTTTGCCGACATACAGCAGGCCGTGGCAGAGCATCCGCGCGGAGCCGGAGATTTCGTTGACGAAGTTGCGGGCGGCGGCGGTCTGGGCCGCGGTGAGAATCTCGCCGCGCTGGGCTTCTTCGGCGTTTTTCGGCGGACGTGACTGCTCACCTTCGACTTGGATCATCGACGCGGTCACGTTGGAGAGAAGGCCAATGGTGACCTGGCTGTCGAGATAGACGTCCTTGATGAACTGCGTGATGTGCGCGTAGCCGGGATCGATCGGCAGGCCGACGAGTGCCGGGTTCCAGACGCCCCACTCCTCGCCCCGCTCGTCCTTTTGCCCGCGGGCGTTGAAGGGGTTCGCGCGTACGCGGGGGGCCGACGACGGCCCTTGCGCGATGGCCCGCAGGCCCGCGGGCGAGGGCCGGCTGCCGCGGACCATGTGCAGTTGATCGTCGAAAACAAACAAGTCTTTCGGTGGGGCGGCCTCGGCAAATGCGGCGGAGTCGTAGAGCTCGTTTTCGCTGACGTGAAAGAAGTTGCCATAGACGTCGTTCATGGCCAGGAGGGCCGCTGCCATGCCGCCCGAACTGGCCAGGAATTGCCGCCGGCTGAGGCCCAGTTTTTGGCTGGCCTGGTCGGTCAATTCCGCCAGGCGCGACTGGACGCGCTTTTGCAGAGCGGTTTGCGGCACGGGCATGTATTCGCCGTTGGAGATCATCCGCGTGGGGATGGGCGAGGGGGGCTCGGCCACATCGGCCCGCCGGCACTGCGCCACCTGGGAGTCATCGAGCAGACCGTGGTCTTCTTCCCACACGCGACCAGTTTCGTTCCAGATTTCAGCCATGGTTGCCTCCAGTTTGTTCGAAAGGATGTCACGAGCGCGAGCTGCGGAAAGCGAAAACCAGCGCCGCGATCAGCAACCCCAACACTGCGCCCACGGCGCCATAGACGAGTGCAAGGTAGCAGATCAGGTTTGCGGAGCTGCCGCCGAATCCCCAAGGCCCGCCCGAGCCCGGAGTGGGTTGAGAAAAGAGGGCCAGCAGAGGCAAAATGCCAATGACACACATCGCGGCAAGGCCGCCACTCGCTGGTGCGGCGACGAAAAGAATGTTTCGGCGCACACATCCCGCGACGATCCGCGCGGTCACGGCCGCGACGACGAGCGGCAAAAATGGCGCCAACAAGAAGAACCATTCGTAGCGCGCCATGTGGATTCTCCTGAATCGGCGGGCAAGAGAGGCCGAATCTGCGCTATCTGAACGCAGCGTATGGCGGCGTGCAAGGGATCGGCGGCAATTGTCGGCGCGCTACGGCTCCCGATTCAGTAAACGCCTTCAGGGCCCAGTCAGCGATCGAAAGCGAGCTTTCGTTTCATCGATTACCACGAGCGATCCTGGCAGGCGGGAGCCGTCTTGCGAAATCAGCTCGCGCAGGCGGCGCAGCTTGGCGCTCGTGTCCGCCGAATGGATGCGCAGGAGCACGATCGCGTACGCAGGCAGTTTGAGCCGGACGACAAGCTCACCGAAATCCTTGTCTTCGGTGAGCAGAATTCGCTGCTGGCTCGCGGCCAATTGAAGTACTGCGTCGTCATCACTGCCGGGACTGTGTTCCGCGACATAGAGTACATCGTGCCCATCGCCGCGCAGGCCGGCTACGAGCAGGGCATCGCAACATTCGTCGGCGACAAAGTTCACCAGGTGCTTCCTGAGGCCAAAACGATTTCCTCGCTGGCCAGATGCTCGGCTGCGAAAGCGGCTGCCGCGCGAATGTCATCGGCGGTCAGATGCGGATGGTGCGCGGTGATTTCCTGCTCCGTCATTCCCGCCGCAATTTTGCGAAGGATTAGTTCGACCGTGATCCGCGTCCCGCGGATCACGGGCTTCCCGAACATGATTTTCGGGTCCGTGGTAATGCGATCGTGAACCATCGGAGTACTCCAGGAATTGCAGCGTAGCGGCGTTTCAATTTTACCACACAAGGGAGGGAAAGTATGGAGAAATACAGCCCGGCTCGGGGAAGGAACCAGGGGCAACTGGGAACAGGTTTGGTCCCGGCTAAGGACAGAGGCTAGGACGCGTCGCTGAGGGCGGGGGTCAGGGTGGCGGCGAGGTGTTGGCCAGTGACGGAGTGGGGCGAGAGGGCGACTTCTTCGGGAGTGCCTTGCACGACGATCCGGCCGCCAGCGTCCCCCGCGCCGGGACCGAGGTCGATGAGGTAATCGGCGGCACGCATCAGCTGAAGGTTGTGCTCGACCACGATCAGCGAGTGGCCGACCGAGAGCAGGGCCTCGAAACAGTCGAGCAGAGTAACCACGTCGGCAAAGTGCAGCCCGGTCGTCGGCTCGTCGAGCAAAAACAGCGTGCGGTTGCGGCTGGCTTCGGAGAGGTGGGCGGCCAGCTTCAATCGCTGGGCCTCGCCGGCCGAGAGGGTGTTGGCGGGCTGGCCGAGCTGAAGGTAATCCAGGCCCACGTCGATGAGCTGCTTGAGGCGGGCCTGGACCTTGGGCTGGCCGCGGAAGAAGCCGAACGCTTCGCGGACGGTCATGGCGAGGACGTCGGCGATGTTCCGGCCGCGGTATTTGACGGCGAGGATTTCCTTGCGATAGCGGGTGCCGCCGCACTGGCTGCACTTCATAAACACGTCGGCCAGGAACTGCATATCGACCTTGGTGTAGCCTTCGCCTTCGCAGGCGCTGCACCGGCCGCCATCGACATTGAAGCTGAAGTGGCCGGCGGTGTAGTTGTGCGTGCGGGCCTCGATCGTCTCGGCGAACACGGCCCGGATCGGGTCGAAGGCCTTGATATACGTGACAGGGTTCGACCGCGGCGAGCGGCCGATCGGCGATTGATCGACCAGCACCACGTCGTCGATCTGTCCGCAGCCGACGACGTCGTCGTAGGGGAGGGGCGCCTCGCAGTCCTTGCGTTTGCGGCGGCAGAGGGCGGGGTAGAGCGTGTCCTGGACGAGCGTGCTTTTGCCGCTGCCGCTGACACCGGTCACGAGGCACAGAACGCCCAGCGGAAAATCGACGGTGAGGTTCTTCAGGTTGTTGCCGCGGGCCCCCATCAGCCGGATCGAGCCACGCGTGGCCGGGCGGCGGCGCTGCGGGATGGAAACGCCGCGACGGTCGGCCAGGTATTCGCCGGTCAGGCTGGCGTCCGGCTCGAGCATTTCGGGGAGCGTGCCTTGAAAGACCACTTCGCCGCCGCGGTCGCCCGCGCCGGGGCCGATCTCGATGAGCTGGTCCGCCGCGCGCAGCAGGGCGTCTTCGTGCTCGACGACCACAACCGTGTTGCCACGGTCACGCAGCCGCCGGATGGCGTGAATCAGCCGATCGACGTCGCGGGGGTGCAGGCCGACCGACGGTTCATCGAGGACATAGAGCATGTTTATGAGG
>JAKEHX010000390.1 GCA_022614795.1 Planctomycetaceae bacterium
ATCTGGCCCGCCACCGGGTCGGCGTCGTTCAGGCCGTTGTCCACCACGGTGATCGTGGCGAAACCGCTGGCGTCGTCGAAGTTCAGCTCGAAGGTAGCGCCGCCCTGGAGTGGGAACGGGGTCACGTCGGTCCGCTTCTCCCAGGCCACCGAACCCAGGCGGTTGTGGAAGTCGGATTCGTCGGTGTTTCCCGGATCGTCCTGGCCCTGCGTGCCGATCACCTGGTTAAGCGCCGCTCCAGTAACGGTCACTGCGCGTGTCACATCATCATCAAGGGCAAAACCAGTGGGCGAAATTGTCTCCGTGACGGTGAAGCTGCCGACAGGAACATTGTTGACAAGGAACTGACCGTCGTCGGGATCGGCGTCGTTGGGACCGTTGTCGAGCACAGCCAACACACCTACTCCATCGGTTGGGTCGGGGCTGATTTCGAACGTGGCTCCGCCCTGCAGGGCGCTTGTGTCTTCGCGCCGCTTTTCCCAGGCAATCGAGCCAAATTGCCTGACGTTGGTATAAGTGACGGTGACGTTTTCTGCTTCGGCAAGGTCGATGGTAACCAGGGAATCGCCCGGATCGAAGTCGCCGTCGTTGCCGATCTGGAAAGTGGAGTTGACCGCCCCGGCAACCACGATGTTGGTAAGTACCCAGCCCGCGGGAACGTTGATCTCCTGGACGCTGTGGCTTCCAGGAAGCACGCCGCTAAAGACCTGCTGGTTGGAAAGCGTGCCGTCGGCGTCGTCATCCAGGAAGAAGTTGGCCAGCTGCAGGCTGTCGCTGGGATTGAACTCGAAGTTCTGGGCGTCGTTCGGCTGCGCATCTTTGATAATGGTAATCGTGCCCGGGAAGATGACCGCTTCAGCCGACAGCGAGCGGTCCTGGTTGCCCCCGCCTAAGTCGTCGGGTTCGTTGGGATCCGTGATGTCAAAGGCCGATATCAGCCGCATGTGATACGGCGAGCCTTGGATACTTACGGCCGAGCTGTCCGGGCCCCAGTCTTGGCGCGTGGCAATGTGGCCGCCCCAGGTGAGGAGGACATTTGTTTCAACGCCGCCAACCCCATCGTCTTGAGCGGTAAAGATAACGTCGATTGTCGTCGTGGAGTCGCCGGCGTAGCTGCCCAACAGCGTGTAGCCCGATGTAGCCGTCATATCCCCGTTGTACATCGTGAACACGCCGGGTTGCTGAACGCCCATAAACCCGTTGGCGAGACTTACGTTGGGGTCGAGCGGGATCGGAATCGTATCCGGCGTGGGGTCGACGGCGACACCCGCATCGACGGCGGGATCAACGGCCGGCGGAAATGCGATCGTTTGATTGTAGGTCCGGAGGTAATCGAACGCGTGCTTGCCGCTTTTGGTTGTGTCGTAGCCGATCGTAACCCGATAGACGTTCCCCACGACGAGATTGTCGAGGGTAATGTAGTACGGGACCGTGTCGCCCTCAAAATATGGGCCATCGTTGTTTCCCGTGACCCAATCTTCATCAGGGTCGTTCCCAGGGTCCCATTGGTTCAGTTGGCCCGGGCTGGGTGGCGGCCCCGCGTCGGTAAACGTCGTTGTCGCCAGTAGACTGGACAACAGCCCCAGTGCGGAGGCCTCGAACGTGGAGCCCAACGAGTCGTCGGGATCTACATACCAGGTGGTCTTGACATTGCCGTTGGCCAGACCATCCAGGTCGCCCGCGCCGCCGTCCACTACGTTCCACGGATCGTGCCCGTTTCCGGTATTTGGCGTGCCGTCGATGTGCAGTACTTGGAACTTCACCGTCTCGCCGATTTGATAACCCGAAGCGGTGAGGAGTGCCGTCTCGCCCGGAGCATAGTCCGGCTTGTCGGTGACAAGCGTCGCTAGCAATTCCCGGTGTTCCAGGCCTTCGAGAAACAGGCGGCGGCTAGTGTGACGCCGAGACGAAAGGGCAGTACGAGGGCGGCGACGTATCACGGGAAGATCTCCGATTAGGCAGCCGCGGCTTTCCCGGCACGAAAGGGAAGCCACAACTGATGAGGGGCTATTCGCAGCACACAGGTCGAGGGGTCAAACTCGCCGGAATCCGCGAAATTTGGGCAAGTTGCCTAAAGCTCCCAAGCTAATCGGTGAACGCCGAACGTACAAACCTTTTGTCAAATTGGGCCAGAAAGTTGGCCGAACTGGGGCAGCGGCGATAGCCATAACAGGGGGGCACGTAACGATTTTGAGACAATTGCCGTCAAGGGACGACTGGAGATGATGCGGGAAGGGGGCAAATTGCCCAGCTATCAGCCAACTACGACGTGCCCGCATCCGCATGCTTGCGCTTGGGCTTGTAGATTTCGGTGGCCGTGCCGAAGAAGGTCTCGCCCGCGTTCATGAGCGTTTCGCTGAGGGTGGGGTGCGGGTGAACGGTCTCGGCGATGTCGGTGACTTCGCACCCCATTTCGATGGCGAGAGCGGCTTCGGCGATAAGCTCTCCGGCTCCGGGACCGACAATGCCCACGCCGAGAACGCGCTCGGTCTGGGGATCGACGAGGACTTTCGTCAGCCCGTCCGTGCGGCCGATCGCCAGTGCACGGCCGCTAGCGCCCCACGGATAGACGGCCGCTTCGTAGGTGCGGCCGTCCTTCTTCGCTAGTTCCTCTGTGAGGCCGGCCCAGGCAATTTCGGGATCAGTGAAGACCACGGCAGGAATCGCGAGCTTGTCGAAGCTCACGGGCCTGCCCAGGACCACTTCGGCAGCCACGCGTCCCTCGTGCGTTGCCTTGTGGGCCAGCATCGGCTCGCCCGCGATATCGCCGATCGCGAGGATGTGCGGATCGGCGGTGCGCATTTGCTGATCGACTTTGACAAAGCCGCGCTGGTCGAGCTGGACCTGCGTGTTTTCCAGGCCCAGGCCGCGGCTATTGGGGCGGCGGCCGACGGAGACGAGCACACGGTCGTATTGCTCCGTGCCGAATTTGCCGGGGCCTTCAAACGCAACCTCGACCTTGTTGCCGACAAGTCCCAGCGACCCGACCTTCGTGTTGAGATAAATCCGCTCGCCAAAGAGGGCATTTAGACGCTTATGCAGCGGCTTGACTAGGTCGCGGTCGGCGCCGGGAAGCAAGCCCTCAAGCAATTCAACGACGCTGACTCTCGATCCCAATTGGGCATAGACAGTGCCCATTTCCAAGCCGATGTAGCCGCCCCCGATGACCAGCAGCGATTGAGGGAGATCGACGAGTTCCAGGGCTCCTGTCGAGTCCATCACGCGGGGCGAGCCGATATTGAACGCTTGCGGCATCGCGGGAAGAGAACCGGCGGCGACGATGCAATGGTCGTAAGTCATCTTGCGATCGGCCGGGATCGATGAATCGTCCCCTTCCAGCCGCAAGGTGGATGAATTCTCAAAGACTCCGCGGGCGGTGATGATCTTGACGTTGCGGCGCTTGGCAAGCTGTTTGAGGCCGCTGGAGAGGGTCGAGATGACCTTTTCCTTGCGGGAGCGGACCTTGTCGATGGCAATTTTTGGATTGGGATACTCCACACCCCAGTCGTGCCGCAATTCATCAACTTCGGCAATGACGCGGGCGACATGGAGCAAGGCCTTGCTGGGAATGCAGCCGCGCAAGAGGCATGTGCCGCCGATGCGGGAGTCCATTTCCACGAGCGTGACTTCGAGGCCTTCATCCGCCGCCAGAAATGCGGCCGCATAACCGCCGGGACCGCCGCCGAGTACTACGAGGGGAGAGTGCATGGGGATCGGGGTCGGGGGTCGGGAGCCGGGAGGGCGAGGCTCCTGCCGAGCCGTGAGCGGTTGGTTTGTCAAGAAACGGCAAGCGACGCCTTCCTGGAGGCGTCGCCAGAATTATATGGAGATAACGGCACACGGAGTGTGCCTACTACTACCGCGCCAGGAACTCGACCACGATATTGACATTGACCGGCAAACTGAAATCGCCTTCGCCGGGCAGACCGACCATCGTGAGTCGCAGTGATTCGGTATCGAGGGTGATCCAGTCGGGCGTCTGCTGACTGCTGCCGTCGCCGACCACGCCTTTGTAGTAGTTGTAGATCTTTTCTTTCGGTCGGATCGTGACCACGTCGCCAGGACGAAGCTGATAGCTGGGGCTGGTGACCTTGATCCCGTTCACGTAGAAGTGCCCGTGCACAATGCCCTGGCGGGCTTGCGGGCGGGTCTTCGTCAGGCCGGACCGGCGAATGACATTGTCCAGTCGGCGCTCGCACATGCTCAACATCTGGTCGCCGGTGTTGCCCTTCTTGGCCACCACCATGTGGTAATAACGGCGCAGTTGCTTTTCCCCCAGGCCGTAGTAGTGCTTGATTTTCTGTTTTTCCGCCGATGCCAGACCCCAGTTCGACATCTTGCGGCCGCGGGGGTGCATGCCGGGAGGGTTCTCACGGCGTTCGAGGGCGCGGGTGGCGCCGGCCGTTTCGTAGATCAAGGTCGCCAGGCGCCGGTTAATGCGGGCCTTGGGACCGTGGTAGCGGGCCATGGATCAATTGCTCCAACTTTGTCAGACCGGAAATCAACCGCTTGTCGTCCGGTTGGGATCGACGCGCTTGGATCGACGTAAACCGTTTGGTGGAAGCCCCTTATCTTGGCGGAAGGGGGGCATCCTGGCAAGAGGGACGAAGGGCCGGATTCACGTCGTCCACTCGCTCCACGGACTGCTAATCCCCCGCCTCCACCCAGGCCTGGTTGAAGGCCGCGTGTTTCATGCTTTTGCCGCCCTCAACGAAGTAGCTATAGACGCAATGGATGGTCCCGTCCGCGCCCTGAATGACCGCCGGGTAGTGGTATGAGCCGGTTGCGTGATCTTCGAGGTGGCGGGTCGAGGTCCACGTGCGGCCTTCGTCCGCAGAGAGCGACACCGCCAGCTTGTTGCGGCCGCGGACCGTGTCGTTATAGACCAGCAGCCACTTGCCGCTGGCCAGCCGCACGCCGTCCAGGCCCGATCCGGGATTGGGCAGGTCGGAATTGGTCACCTCGCCCCAGGTCAGGCCGTTGTCGCTCGACTCGCAGACCCGCACCCGCTGTCGCGGGCCGTTCTCGCGCATGTAGGCCACGAGTGTGCCGTCGCTGCGGCGCAGCACCGCGGGCTGGATGTTGCCAAAGCCCATGAGCGGCTTGCTCGCCTGCCACGTTTTGCCGCCGTCGTCGGTGATCGCCATGATCGAAATCGAGAACGTGTCGCTATACAGCGGCAAGAGCATCCGCCCGCTGGGCAGAAACGTCGGCTTGCAGCGCGGTTGCCAGCCGAGCCGCTGGTAGAGCCTTTCGCCGAGCTTCGTGCGGGCGGCTGCAAAGCTCGCCTTCTGCCGCTCGCTTAAGATCGGCTGCACCGGGGCCAGCAATTCGTCGAGCTTCTTTTGTCCTTCGGGGCCAAAATCGTCGGGCTTCAGGAAAATGATCCCTTCGCGTTCCCACTTGGGCGACGCATCGCCCGCGTAGTCGCTGGCGACCTTGAAATTCGTCAAGCACGACTCCCACGAGTTCGCCAGGATCGTCGGGTAAAACATCCACAATCGCTTCTGCCCATCGACCGCCAGGCAGGTGTTGCAGTCGGGAAAGCCGGGCGTATCGGCCAGCAGCATCGCCTCGCTCCACTCCTTGGCGCCGGGCTTTTTGCGCGAGCCGTAAACGGCCACGTCGTCCGCCGAGCGCTCGCCGGAGCCGCGATACCAGGTGACGAACAGCTCGCCGCCGGGCAGCTCGGCGATGCCAGGGGCGTGGTTGTGCTGCGCGTGCAGCGGAAATACCAGCTCGGCCGAATGCTTTGGCCCGGCAGCGGGGTCGGCAGCAAGAAGCAGCAAGAGAATGGAGTATGTCATAAGCGGATTCTCAGAAAGTAGTAGGCACACTCCGTGTGCCGTCCCAAGTAGTAGGCACACTCCGTGTGCCGTCCTAAACTTACGGCTCGCGGAATACGCACATCATATCGCCATCGCACTTCCACGGCACACGGAGTGTGCCTACTACCATGAGTACCTGGCAACCATCCCCTAATCCCCAGCCCTACAGCGCTCCGCAGGCCTTCCAGCCCTATGCTCCCAAGCCGCCCGGCTCAAATCTCTGGGCCTGGGTCCTCTTGTTGGTCGGCGGCTCGGCGGTCGTGTGCTGCGGCGGCGGCGGCATTGCCGTGGCCATGCTGGGGATGAACATCGTCACGGCCGAAATCGGCGACAAGCTCCGCGACAATCCCAAGTTCCGCGAGCACATTGGCGAACTCAACGACATCAGCGTCGATTAAATCGCCAGCGCCGCCAAGGACGACGACGAAACGTTCGTCTACAAGGCAAAGGGGACAAGGGCTCGGGCGTCGTGACCGTCAAGCAAATCACCGACGACGACGGCAACGAGCAGATCGAAGAAGCATCACTCCGTTTGCCCGACGGCACGCAGGTGCCGATCGTGCCGTAATCTAACCCAACGCGCCAGCGAGGGATCTTACGGCGAACGCCGACGCGCCAGCGAGGGCTCTCCCGATTAACGCCGACGCGCACCGGCTGTGAACCTTGTCGCACGCGCGCCGCTCCTAAGGGTTAGCTCGTCGCGCTGCCCTCGCCCAGCGCGACGG
>JAKEHX010000391.1 GCA_022614795.1 Planctomycetaceae bacterium
GACGAAGAGTGGCAGTCCGATAAGCGTTACCTCCCCCAAGCCACGCCTTCCACCGCCTACTAACCCAGACCACTTTTACAGAGCGAGGGTTGCACTATCCATTGATTGCAAGCGTTCGCATCCTTGATTCCTCCACAAGCGAATTCGTTTACGGACGGGCTTCCAAGTCCTCGTATTGCAGCTTCAGTTGCACCTTTTCGCCTGGGTACGGCTTGCCGGCCACCTCGACATACGGCATTACAAAGAAGTTTAGCGGTGGGCCGGACTGCGGAGGTTCGAGAATCAGGTCGCGGCCGATACTGAAAGTCACTCTGTTTTCGGTCAGGTTGCCAAAGTAATACTCTCGCAAATCTGGATTCTTGTTGGCCTCCGAAATATCGACCGGCACCCAGCCGTGGCCAAGCGGCTTGAACCAGGCCCAGCAATGATAGCCCGCAATCTCGCCACGGCCTCGTTCGGCGGGTAGCGGAAAGCCGATCTCAAATTTCGCCGGAACACCCTGCGAGCGCGCCAGCGAAATGAACAGGCTGTGAAAATCGGAGCAATTGCCGTAGCGGCTGTCGCAGGCCCACACTGCGTCACCCAGGCCCCAACCGGTGCCCTCCTTGCTGTACCGCATGTGGCTGTTCACGAGGTCGTACAGTGTCCGACCCAACCGCAATTGGTCCATCGGCAGGCTCTTTCCCGCCAGCAGAGTAAGCGGCTTACCGTCGATCGGCACGCGGGCGTCAGGCTTGAGGAATAGGGCAGCCAAGGGCTCGTCCATCATCATCACCGGCCTCGAGGCACGAGCTTCATGCCGTGTCACGTCATACACCGTGCTAGCCGTGAGTTGGCCTACGGAGTCCGCAGACGCCTCGACGAACAGGATGTCGTTGGCGTATTTCTTCTCTGGGCGTTGTTGCGACGGCCCTGGCAGATTCTGCTCCGCAACATGCACCTTCTGCTCATCGTTGTTAGGCGGCACGGGCATCCACAACCTCGCGGACTGGTTGGGCGCTAGTCCCACAATCTTGACTGAATAGCTAATACGAAATCGCCGTGCTCGGAGGGCTCCGGGAGGTTCGTCAGCGTCTGCTGCAAGAGCACACACCACAACCCCGGTCAAACTGCCGATGATGATTCGACGAATGGTAGGATTCATGTAGATTCTCTCAATAAGTGTCGGTGCGAACGAAGTATAACCTGAACGCTGGGGAACCAACCACAGGGGCAAAATCATCTCTCCTTCAGCCGGCATCTGCGTAAGGCGGTCCTGTTGTCGTGACAATGTCTCGGCAAGCACGTTCTTGCGCGGGCTGCTGAAGTATTGCTTTCGCGGAACTGCGTGACGCCCGCATAATTCAGATCCTTGGCTCAAAGGGCGACCATGGCGATTCCGGCGACTTACTCCCACACGAATCTGATCGCCCGCGACTGGCGAGCTCTGGCCGCGTTTTACGAGCGCGTCTTCGGCTGCATCCCAGTCCCCCCTGAGCGCGACCTGCGCGGCGACGCCCTCGAGCGCGGCTCCCGTGTCCCGGGTGCGACGCTAACGGGAGTACACCTCCGGCTGCCCCGGCTGTGGGACGAACGGTCCGACGCTGGAGATCTTCAGCTACAACATCCTCACCGAGCGGCGGCCGCGAACCGACCCGGGTTCGGGCACGTCGCGTTTGCCGTCCCCGACGTGGTGGCCGCGCGGGCCGCGGTCTTGGCTGGCGGCGGGAGTCAGTTCGGGGACGTCGTCACCACGCCCGCAGGAAACCCGACCGCACCTGGCATGGAACGATCCAGACTCCCGCAGTCAAAGTCGAATGGAGCGAGTGAACAGCCTGACCGGGCGCGCACCTAGCGAGGGACTTGCCAATTTGGCAGCGCTGACTAGCCGCGGATGATCTGAGCCATACACTCGGCCAGCTTCTCGGGCGTGCAGACGAGAATGTCCATGCCGACTTTTCGCAGCTTGCCGGCTGTTGTCTTGTTGTATTGCGGGCGCGCGTCGTAACCCAGCGCTCCCAGTCCCACGAGGCGAATGCCGCTCTCGGCCATGGTCCGGGTCTGACGCACGAGGTCGCGTTCGTCGCGGCCCTCGAAAAAGTCGGTGATCAGCACCAGGATCGTGCGGGCAGGGATGCGGACGAGCGTTTGGGAATACTGCATCGCTTGCGTGATGTCGGTGCCGCCTCCGAGCTGGATCGAGAGGAGCACATCGACCGGCTCGCCGACTTTGTCCGAAAGATCGACAACCTGCGTGTCAAACAGCACCAGCGACGTCCGGACGGCAGACAGTTCGGCGAAGATGCTGGCCATCACGGCCGAGAAAATGGCCGAGTCGAGCATCGAGCCCGATTGATCGACCGCCACGATAATGTGCCAGGGCCGCTTCTTTCGCTCGGCGGCATAGAAGTACAGCCGATCGACGAGCAGCTTGTCGAGGTCCCGGTCGTAGTGGCGCAGGTTGCGGCGGATGGTCGTCTTCAGGTCGAGGTTTCGAAAGACCCTGCGCGGCGAATGCTTGTCGCGGCGGATCGCTCCCGTGATGGCCTTCTCGACCTGGATTCGCAGCTTGTCCTTGAGCTCCTGGACGACCTGATCGATGATCTTGCGGGCCAGCACGCGGGTCTTGGGATTCAACAGGTCCTTGTGCGTGAGCAGCGTCTTGACCAGCTCCTTGTTGGGCTCGATCTTTTCGAGCAGCTCCGGCTTCTCGAGCAGCTCGCCGATTCCGCGGCGGTGGACAAGCTCGCGCTCGAGCACCTCCTTGGCCTGCCGGGGAAACAGCTCCGTCACCGCATCGACCCAGTCGGGGACCGTCAGCTCAGACCCGCCGCCGCCGCCCTGTCGACCGCCGCGGCCGGACGGTCCTCCCTGGCTATCGCCGGGTTGGAACAAGAAGCCGACGAGCTGCTCGATCCGCTCGCAGTCGGCGTCGCCCGCGCACGACACGCCGCACTCCTCGGCTGACTTGCCAAGGACCAAACGCCAGCGGGCGAGGGTGTGTTGATCGATTGGCGTAGTCAAAGCGTTTCCTATCGCGGTTTTTGCGGACGAGATCTTGATGTGGGCGGATGATGGCCTGTGATTCGAAGCACATGCCGCAAGTTCATTAGCACTTGTCGATTCAATTGCAGCGCTTGGATGGTCGCTCTTCCGGTCGCCGTGCGTCCCTCGATCATGAGGTAGTTTTCGCTCCAGCGAAAGTGGCGACGCCACGACTGGCGGCGCGGATTGAAGAGTGGAACCACGCGACCGGTATGAGGATCGATTTCCTCGGTCTTGTTGGATTTATGGCCGTTGCATCCGATGCACGACCATGCGAGTTCGTCGAAGGTGTCGCCTGCCCCCAGCGAACGCGGGATCACATGTTCGCAAGCCAACGGTGTGCATTCGAACTCGTCCAAGTGCTGACAGTACTCGCAACGCTTGCCTGCCCTCGCCCGCACGCGCTCGCGGACTCGCCGCGGGATGGCTTTACGATCCATTGGCCCTGCTTTTCCAGCCGATTTTCTCCATCACGGCTTCCACCGGCTGGGCCCAGCGGCGGGAAAGCTCTGCCAAAGCCCGGACACGCTCGAGGTTGAGTTGCTCAGCCTTTCGTGCCAGCGACCGATACTCCTCCCACTCGCCCTCTGACAGGGTGCCCTCCTCGCTTCTGGTAATCAGCTTGCGAAGTCGAGCGTCGTCGACCGCACGTAATCCGCGATGCACGACAGTAATCAAGTGTTGATCTGTGGCTGTCCCGCGCCTCCACTCGCCAAAGCGATCTTCAAATCTTTCCACGTCGCGAGGCGGCAGGCTCTGTACCGCTTCGAGCAAAGATTCCACCGTAGCTTTGGCCATTGGCACCTCCATGGATTGCGTCTATCGCATTTTAACACGCCCGGCCCAAGGCACCGACAGCAGTCGCGTCAGAACTTCCATTTGTCGAGAATTCTCGCCACCTGCTGATCGATCCGGGCGATCCACGCCGCGGCGGCGACGCTCGTGCGCAGCTCGGTCAGCGACTCCTGCTCGCCGAGACCATAACGCTCGGCGACGCGGCTGGCGACCGACTCGACCTGCCGCTCGTGCAGCCGCTCGAACGCCGCCCGCGTCCGCGGCAGCACGACCAAAAAAGTTTCCCACTCGGCGGCCCGCAATAGCTCGTCAATGGCGCCGATCAGGGCGTCAGCGCCGAGCAAGATGCTCGTCCGCGACACGGCCATCACGCCGTCGAGGAAGTCCCCCGCCTGCGCCATCCGGTCGGCCGGCGATTGGGCAAAGGCGCTGACCTCGGCAGCGAGATCCTCAGCATTCTTCAGGCGCAGCTCGGCCAAGAGACCCTGGA
>JAKEHX010000392.1 GCA_022614795.1 Planctomycetaceae bacterium
GAGTGCGCCGCGATTCGGCGGCGTGCATCGCAGTTTGTCGAAAAATCAGCGGAAATTGTGCAGCTAGCAGACTCCGAAATCGATGCGTAAGCCGTGCCATGCTCGCTAAGGCGTGCGGCCAGTAGGAGACGGCGATCTGGTGCAGCGAATTGAGGGGTGATGGTACAATTGAGCATGGACTTACCAGGAGATCTGCCATGACCGAGGTTTTGCTGCGATTGCCCGATGACCAGACTAAGACCTTCATCGAGAAACAGGTAGCCGCCGGCCAATTTGACGATGCGAGTCAGTTTATCCTCAACCTTATTGAGCAGGCGCGTCTTCACGCGGAGCGCGCGCATGTGGACCAGCTCCTTTTGGAGGGGCTGGATTCCGGCGCAGGCATTGAGGTGGACCGCGACTGGTGGCTGAAACGGGCTGATGAGTGGGCCGCGAAGTACGCCGGGGGCAAAGCGTCGTGACGTATCGCGCCGAGGCCGACCCGCAAGCTACGGTCGATGTGGAGGAGGCCTTCGCCTATCTCGCTGGTACGTCGATCGATGTTGCTCGGCGCTTCGTCGAGGCTGTCGCTGATGCTATTGTCATGATCCAACATGATCCCACGATCGGCATGAGATGGGAGTCACAGCAGCCGCGCCTGAAAGGGATGCGTTGGAAGCGCATTCGCGGATTTGCGAAGTACCTCGTGTTTTATCGCGTTGAAGCCCGTGTCGTGAAAATTTGCCGCGTCCTACACGGCTCGCGAGATCTGCACAACATTCTCTAATCTGGATTGGAGGTAGGGGTGCATAATTTGCTTCGAAGGCGGGGCTGCGGGGGTGAAGCTCCTTTTGAGAATTGCTGGTGTATAATTGGAATCGAAGCGATACGGTAATTCTGGAAGGTGACGTATGACCGAAGTGCTGGTGCGTTTGCCTGAAGAGGCGCAGTCGTTTGTCGAGGAGCGGATCGCAACTGGCGAGTTCGCCAGCGCCAGCGACTTTCTGTTGAGCCTGATTGAGAGCGCTCGCAAGCAGGCTGCGGTCGAGCGAGTGGACCAGCTATTATTGGAAGGGCTCGCGTCGAGTCCTGGCGAAGAGGCGACGCCCGAGTGGTGGGCCAAGTCCAGGGAAGAGTGGAAACGAGGGCGTCCAGGGGCTGCGCAGCCGTGAGGTACCACGTTGTTGTGTTGCCACGGGCCAAAAGGGATGCTCACGAAATTGATGACTATCTGTCGGGCCACAATCCGGCGGCTGCCGACCGATTCTTCGAAAACCTGCAAGCCACGCTGGATTTGCAGGCAGCGATCGCTACGCCTGGCTCGCCATGGATAACGCGTAATCCCGCTCTGGGCGATCTACGTTGGACACGCGTTAAGGGAGCGGATGTACAGCGAGTGGCTCGCACCGATCCGGCCGACGAGCAAGCCCCGCACGTGGGAGATGGCGGCCAGGGCAATCGCCACGGCGCAGAGGATTGCTGCCAGCAGGCGAAGCGCATCGCGAGATCGGCTAGACACGGCTTTCACTCGGGCTCGGCGCTGGGTGCATAGGCGGACAGAATCTGCAGGAACTCTTCCGCCTGCTCCAGCCTTTCGGATTCCTGGCGGCCATCCAGCGAGGAGGTGAGGTTGCGGAGCATCCGCTCGAGCGTCTGGCGATTATCGAGCGGCGTCTCGCTTGCCGCGTCCTGGCCGGGAAAGGCTTGTTCGATCTCGTCTCCCGCGCGGAGCAAGCGGCCCCGTTCAAAGGGATCGATAAACAGATCGTCCTTGCGAAAACCAACCGGCGCGAGCGAGGCGTCGTACTTCACGATATAGGTGCCGCTGAGAGGTACGCCGACCAGGGGCACGTCCAGACGCCGGGCAACCGCAATCGTCACGTGCGACAGCAAGATCGGCAGCCCCTGTTTGGCTTGGAGCACCCGCTCGAGCGAGCTGTTGTCGGGATGGTACCGCTCTTTCGTGTTGCCCGTGAAACCCTCCTCGACAAAGAGCACCTGGCGGATGGCCGCGACCGCCTTTTCAGGATCGGCGCTGGCGGCCGGCTCTCCCTTGTCAAGCTTCTTTGCCACTCGATCCGCAAGACGATCGAGCTGCCTGGTCAGATCCGCCTTTTTGACGGCTGGATTGAGGATTCGCGCGACGAGCCACATGCCATGCTCGAGATCGAGCCGATCGTCCGGCTGGGCCGCAAAATCGGCCAGTTCGCGGCGGCGCACGCCGACCGTGAGCCAATTGACCAGCGATTTGGCCCGCCAGCGGACTTCGGCGCTGGGATGAGCCCGCGCGGCCCGGAGCGGTTCGACAGCAGGCATGCCAATTTCCAGCAGCTCGCGCGCCGCCCGCTCGCGGTCCTCAAATCGATCGGCGTCCAGCTGGCGGATCAGCCGTGCGATCTGCTCGGGCTGCGTAGCCGGCTGCTGGGCCGCGCCTTCGCGGCTCAGCGATGGGCAAGCGGCGATCAGAAACAGCCCGATCATTGTTTTCCGAACGCAAAACATGGTTTAAGTATGCACCTTGCAGCCAGCCGCCTGCAACCGCAACTCGGCGGTGTGCTCGGCGGTGGCATGCGACCGAAGTGCGACGATCGACTATGCTCGTAGTCGCAAAAAGCCATTCCTGAAAGGCCGAGGAACATCATGACCAGCATCCAGCTCGACTACCTGCCCAGACTGCCCAATATCAAGGACTATCCAATCGGCTGCATCGGCAGCGGGTTCATCATGGCCGACTGCCACCTCGTGGCGTATCGCAAGGCCGGCTTCAATCCGGTGGCGATCGCGTCGCGGACGCCCGCTCATGCCCGCCGCGTGGCCGAGCGGCACGGGCTCGTTGCCCTGGACACCTATCAGGAAATGCTCGCCAGCGGCCAGGTGGAGATCGTCGATATCGCGGTGCCGCCCGATGAACAACTGGGCGTAATTCGCGAGGTTGTAAAACACAAGAAGTACATTCGCGGCATCCTGGCACAAAAGCCGCTGGGCGTGGACTACGAGCAAGCAAAAGAGATCGTGCAGCTGTGCAAGCGGGCGAAAATCACGCTGGCCGTGAACCAGAACATGCGCTACGACCAGTCGGTCCGGGCCTGCAAGTCGCTCCTCGACCAACGCCTGCTCGGCGAGCCGGTGCTGGCGACGATCGACATGCGGGCCATTCCGCACTGGATGCCGTGGCAACAGCGGCAAGGCTGGGTCACGCTGCGGATCATGTCGATCCATCATCTCGACACGTTCCGCTATTGGTTCGGCGATCCGCTGCGCGTCTTCGCCAGCGTCCGCCCCGACCCGCGCACGGCGAAGAAGTTCAAGCACGAAGACGGCATCTGCCTCTATATCCTGGAGTTCGCCAGCGGCTTGCGGGCCAGCGCGTGGGACGACGTGTGGACGGGGCCCGCTTTGGAAGGCGCTCAAAAGGACATCGGCATTCGCTGGCGCGTCGAAGGGCACCAGGGGCTGGCCCGCGGCACGATCGGCTGGCCGGACTATCCCAGTCCCACGCCGAGCACGCTCGATTTCACGACGACCAAGGAGCCGGGCTATTGGTTTTCGCCGCGGTGGCAGGAAGTCTGGTTTCCCGATGCGTTCGTGGGGACGATGGCGCAGCTTTTGGTGGCCCTGGAAGAGCGCTCCGAGCCCGAGATCAGCGGGCAGGACAATCTGAAGACGATGGCGCTTGTGGACGCCTGTTACCTCTCGGCGAAGGAGCATCGGGCGGTGGAACTGCGCGAGATTATGAGCCCGCGGCGATAAACTCGCCGCGGGCGACGGGTTTTCATCACGGCGCACTACTTCGAGCTAAGTTCAAACTTCAGGTCGCTCGTTCCGGACTCGGGAACGGTAGCCGTCAAACCCGAGGTCTGGAACCCGGTGTATTTCGGAGGAACTCCGTAGTCGTAGAACAGGGGTGCGCCGCCATCCAGATTGGCCGCTTTGTCCGGACTAAGCTCCTTCACCACCGTCTTGCTGATCTGAACTTTGTAGGTTCCCGGCACGGCGCCGTCCTTTTCTTCAAATGCCCGGAGGGAGAACCTGCCGCTCGCGTCCGAAGCACCGAATGCGCCGTGGGCGCTTTGCGCTTCGGCGACCAAGACAACCTGAGCTCCTTCGACGGGTTTGCCATCTAACGTGACGATGCCCTTGGCTGGCACTGTCTTGGGCAAATGACCAGTGTCGGAGCCACAACCCGTGCAAATCAGCAATCCAATTCCGGTCACAACGAAAATGCGTAGCGCTTTCAATGGATGATCTCGCAGAGGAAGGTATGAAACGGCGACCCCCCAAGGGCGGACACGCCGTCAGCCCCTTGGTGACGCGGGATGCGGCTACTGGTTGGAAAAGGCCTCGCCGCTGGCTTTCGTACCCATGGCGCCCCACACGCCATAAGGGCTCGGGCCAGTAGCATTTCCCGCGGGAGCAACCGCGGACTGATTGCCGGCATTGATCGTGTTGCTGACGAAGCGCACACTTCCGTCACACATCGCCACGTTGACGCCACCGGGATGCTCACTCGTTGCCGACCAGACTCCATGGTCCCAGTGTTGCGATACGCCCGCACCCTGGGCCAATCCGAACACACACGTGGCAGAGTTCGGAGGGAGAATAGTCGTCAACCCCGCGAAGAAGGCGTTGCCGCCCGCCCAGCGATAGCCCGGCTGAGTGTCGCCGGTGAACATGGTAGCCGTGGGGATGTACTCGCGCCCATTGAACAGGGCGCGGCAGCTCAGCGGGACGTAGCTGGCTGGGTTGGCCGACGTATCGATCGCCGATGCGCCGCGGTCGCGCGTGCGGCCCGGACGGGACCGCTCGCCAAGTGCGATCGTGTTGCTCGTTCCGTCAAGTATCTCCGCCAGTGTGGGATAGTTGTGGCGCCCAAACACCCCGCGGTGTCGGATGGGGATGGGAGCATTCTGGATGGCAAGCGACTGCTGTGCCCGCTCCTGAGGGACGTGCTGCGAGGCAGCGTAGTCGTCGCCGGTACAAAACGCGTAGCTCACAAGGCCCCGCAGGGATCGATTGTTTGGCTCGAGTCGACCTTCGTCACTCGGACACTGGAGGTAAGAGATCATCGTGGAACACCAGGCATGACTTCCCCAGGGCTCCATGGGGTTTGCCTGAATC
Source organism: Planctomycetaceae bacterium (assembly GCA_022614795.1). Classification (GTDB taxonomy): domain Bacteria; phylum Planctomycetota; class Planctomycetia; order Pirellulales; family Pirellulaceae; genus CAYLLN01. The sequence goes on from JAKEHX010000392.1 coordinate 5,098, forward strand.
GTGTCATACAGCGGTTGCTGTTCACAGAAGGGCAGGAGCGGTACCCAGCCAGCCAGCGCCAAACGGTGCCCCGTGCTAAAAATGTTTCCGGAGCCCGACTGCCGCGACGGAAAGCACTTATAGGTCGATTCGTAGTTGTGCAGTCCCAGGACGCTTTGTTTGAGGTTGTTGTTGCACGATGAGCGCCGCGCGGCCTCGCGAGCAGCCTGCACCGCGGGGAGCAGCAGGGCGACCAAGACGCCGATAATGGCAATCACGACCAACAGCTCTACCAAGGTGAATCCGCGCGCTTGGCGCGGTTTTGAACGTGAGAGGATCATGCGGTAAGCTCCCTCGCAAAAGAAGGATAAGAACTGGCGCCGAATGGCGCGGAGAACAGGTTCAAACCAGACAAATTGTCGACTTATTCAAGGAAAAGTCTTGGCAAATCGGGCAGCGAAGGTTTGCAAATCGGGCAATCAGGCCCGACGTCCTTCCCGCCAGTGGCCCGGAGAATCGCCCGTCTGGCGCTTGAAGGCCCGATAGAAGCTCGAAATCTCTTCGAATCCGCACTCGAAAGCTATCGCCACAACGCTGCGGCTGGTTTCCCGCAGGAGCTTGCAGGCGTATTCGATCCGCAGGTCGGCGACGTAGTCGGCCCAGGTTTGGCCCGTCACCTCGGCGAACAGCGTCGTGAAGCGGCGGCGGCTCATGCCCAGTTCGGCGGCTGCACTGTCAATCGTGGCGTGCTCGAAGAAGCGGTGGGCCAGGTCGGCGACATAGCGCTCGACTTCCGCCCGCCGCGGCGTTGCCGTGCGAGAGGCGCCGTCGGTCGCCGCATCGGAATGTACGCCCGCGCGCCGGGCCAGCGTCGCCAGAAGTTGCAGCGTCAGGCCGACGATGACCGATGTCCCGAACGGCCGCTGGCGGGTCTGCTCGAAAAGCAACTGGCGAAAGATCGAGCGCGTCTGGCCCGCGAACACGTTGCCCACGCGGACCGTGCCCACCGGCAAGCGCCCAAACAAGCTCTCGTCGCAGCCGGGAACTTCCGGCGACACGCACACGGCATAAAGGGCCAGCGGATCGGCAGCGAGGTCGTGGATCGAATGCAACTTCCCCGGCGGCACCGACATCAGGTCGTTCTTGCGGCACGCGTGCTGGACCTCGTCGATTTCGAAATAGCCGCGCCCGCTAAGGACGAAAAACAGTTCCAGGAAGCCGTGCGACTCGGCCCGCATCTGGAATTCGGGCGCGTGGTGGCTCTCCAGCACGTAGATGCCATAATCGGGCAGCTTGACGCTGATGGGCGACTGACGTTTGGCAAGCATCATAGTCGGAAACCGCCGCGGGCCCGGCGCTCAAGACACTTAACGTCCCCACTCTCGAATCACCGCCGTGCGAAGGTGATATCGATTCTAACGCGGCCGCTGGCCCGACGGCCATTTGCCCAAAGATCTACTTCGCCAGCGGAACAAAGCCCGGGGCCGCTTGAAATGAAGTCACCAGCGCCCCATCGTCGGCATTCCAGACGAAAACCTGTCCGTCGAAGGTGCCGCCGGCAATCCGCTTGGTTCCGATATGCATCGCGGTCGAAAGGACCCAATCTTTCGGCCCTTGCAGCTCGCGGACTTGCTGCTGCTCTTTGGCTTTGATTTGCCGGACTTTGTTGTCGGCCGCGGGCGCCAGGAAAAACTCGCCGATCGAGGCCAGCTTATAGACCTCGCCGCCGAAACCGAGTTCGGAGGCTTTCGCGGCGTCGGCGATTTTCCAGCGATGGACCTTGTTGTCGCTGCCCGACGAATAGACCTCCGCGCCGTCGGGATGGAACAAGACGCCCCGCACCGGCTGGTTGTGGCCCGAATAGGTAATCAAGAGGTCGCCAGTTTTCGCGTCGAAAACCTTGGTCGTTTTGTCACGGCTGGCGGTGGCCAGTTGGCTTCCGTCCGCTTTCCAGGCGACCGCAAAGACCCAGTCGCTGTGGCTGGTGATCGTGAGCTGCTCGGCGCCGTCGGCCACATTGAAGATTCGCACGGCCGCGTCAGCCGCCGCCGTCGCCAGCCGGTCTCCCTGCGGGCTGAACGCGCAATCGAAGACGACGTCGCTGGTCATGCCGAGCACGCGGATAAGCTCGCCGGTGTCAGGTTTGAAAATGCGGACTTCTCCCAGGCGTCCAGGCGCTCCGCACGCCACGGCCAGCAACTGCCCGTCGGGGCTGAAGTGAATGGCATAGGTCCGCTGACCCACATTCGTGAGCCGGCGGATGATCTGGCCGTCAGCCGGATTGTAGAACAACAGCTCGTGGTAGCCGCCGACCGCCAGCTGCGAACCGTCCGGGCTGAATTCGACCGCGGTGATCGGAAGCGTGCCGCGATAAGCCTCCGGAGCGGCGGGATGCGTGGGCGGAGGAATGTACGAGGCCAGCGCGGCCTTGGGATCGGGACCGTCGAACGCTGCCCCTTCTTCCAGCCAGCGCTTGAGCACATCGATCTGCTCGGCAGGCAACGGATCGCCATCCAGTGGCATCCGCTCGGTCTTGTCGGTCGAGGTGATCCGGCGGAAGGCCTCGCTCTCTTCGAGCTTTTTGGCGGCAAAGGCGGGCTGGGTCGATTCACCGGCAGCGGTGGCTCGCTCGAAGGTATCGATTCGGTAGCCCCCTTCTGCCTTCTTGGGTCCATGGCAAGCCAGGCAGTTGTTGAGCAGAATTGGCGCGACGTCGCGTTTGAAACTGACGGGCTCGGCCGCGGCAACGGCAGGCAGGAGGAAGAGCAGGGCGATCATCCAAGCGCGGCACAGCTGCAACCGCGTACCCAATTTGCACTTTGCAATTCCTACTTTGCAATTTGCAATGGTATGCGGCACCGATTGCAAATTGCAAAATAGGAAATGCAAACTGCAAAGTGTTCCCCCAGATTTTGCGCGAGCCGCGATGAATTGAATCGTTTGTAGTACAAGGCGTGCAGGCATATTAGGTCTGGCAGGCTGGAAGCCTGCCCCACTCTAGTGCTGGAAAAGGAACTCGTTGGTGTTGAGGATTGCCCAGGCGATGTCCTCCAGGGCGACCACCTGGTCCCCCTTGGCCGCAATATGGGCCAGACTCGTTTCCATTTCCTTGGGCGACGGCTTGCGGCAGACGGCGGCGAGGTACAGTTCGGAGATGATCTCCTCATTCGGCTTGCCGGCGGCCATCGCCTTGCGGAAGCGGTTGTTGGCGTCGCGCAGCTTGCCGTAGATCAGCGGGCCGTTGAAGAACTGAATCGCCATGCCCAGGTTGGAATCGCCGGCCCGCTCGCAGGCACAGACCGTCTGACGCTCGGGCTGGCCAAAAATCTTCAGGAAGTCGTGCTTGGCCAGATCGGGCGCCGGAAGTTGCGTTGCCTTGGTCCCCGGCGGCAGGCCGACGAATGCTTCCGGCAGCGCCGTCATCGCGCAGATCGCGTCGAGAAGCTGCTCGGCCGCGAGCAGCCGCGGCTGGTAATGCGAGAAGTATTTCACATCGTCGCGGTTGAACTCGCTGGCGCGAAAATCAGCCTGATAGGTGCGGCTGCGCAAGATCGTGCGCAAAGTGTGCTTGCGGTCAAAGCCGTGATCGGCAAAGTCCTTGGCCAAAGCGTCCAATAGCGGGGCGTTGCTGGGAGGATTGGAATCGCGGAAATCATCGGGCGGATCGACGATGCCGCGGCCCAGCAACTGGCTCCACAGGCGATTGACCTCGACCTTGGCGAACAGGCGATTGTCCTTGCTCGTCAGCCAGTTGACGAACGGATCGCGGCGGTCGGTGCCGGCGGGCGGATCGATCTCGCCCTGCCCGGGGAGCCACGGCTTCATCTGCTTGCCGGTACGCGGCTGCGTGACTTCGCCTCCCGCGGCGATATAGATGAGGAATTCGTCGGCACGCGGCGACTTCTTCCGCTGCACGCGGTTGAAAAAGGCCGCCATGCCGTAGTAGTTGTCCTGGGTCCAGCGCTCGAACGGGTGATTGTGGCACTTGGCACACTGGAGTCGGGCCCCCAGGAAGATCTGCGAGACCGATTCGACGCAGTCCTGCGTGTCGGTCGCCGTGCGATAGAAATTCGCCGTGGGGTTGTCGAGCGTGCTGCCGCTGGCGGCAAGCAGGTCGCGGGCGAAGCGGTCGTAAGGCACATTGGTCTGAAAGGCACGCTCCAGCCAGCGGTGGTATTTATGGACTCCTTGGCCGCCGATCTGCGTGCTGGTCATGCGCAATAGGTCGCCCCACTTGAGCGCCCAGAACTTGGCGTGCTCATCGCGCGCCAGCAGCTCGTCGATCAGCTTGGCCCGCTTGTCGGGCGCACCGCTGACCAGGAAGGCCGTGGTTTCTTCGACGGTCGGCAGTTGCCCGATCACGTCGAGATACACGCGGCGCAGGAACTCCTCGTCGCTGCACAGCCCCGCCGGCAAGTATTGAAGCTGATGCAGCTTGGCGTACACGTGCTCGTCGATGTAGTTCGCCGTTGGTGGATTCGTCCATGCGAAGCCGGGAATGTCCTTGACGAACGTCAGGAAACACGATTCGACGTGTTCCAAATACCGTACGATGATCGCCGCTTCGCCGCGATCTTGACTGGCGACGAGTCCGCCGGCGGATACGTCCGCGACCATGCTGTCGGAACTCGAATAGCAGGCCAGGTCGGTCACGTCGCGAATCGTGCCATTGGAGAAATGGGCCAGCACGCACAGCTGCTGCGTATGGGCAGGGCGCTTCAGAAGGCGGCCGGAAGGCGGATAAACCTCGATCTTCACGCAGCGGGGAGCATCCGCGGCATCGGCCCGGCAGCCTTCGGCGATCCACTGCCGCAAAGCTGTATGGGCCGGATCGCCCTTCTTCAACTTTTGCCCGCCGCCATGGGGCACCTTCATCAAGGGCTTGTTGAGCAGCAGGCTCTCGTCGGGGTTCAGGACGTTTGTCCGCCGCCCCAGGTCTTCGCGGATCAGTGTCAGCTTATCGACGGCCGAGTCGAAGGCCCGCAGCGAGAGGCGAAAGCCCCCTTTGCCGCTGGGCGAGCCGTGGCAGGCGCCGCTGTTGCAGCCTTGCTTGGACAGGGCGGCCAGCGTTTCCCACTCGAACGACACCGGCTGGGCGGCCGCGAAGCCGGCGACCTCGACGGCAACTTTCGCCTCTTGTCCGCCAGCGGTGACGACGATCTCGGCCGTGCCGTCCTGCTTGGGAAGGGCGATTGTGTTTTCAACGGCGACGATACCCGCATTGCTCGTGGCGAACTGAGCCGCACGCGTCAGGTCCTGCATGCTGCCGTCCCCGTAATGGCCGGTCACCACAAGCTGCATCCGGCTGCGAGAGCCGGCGAGCTTCACGCTGGACGGGAAAACCTCCAGCCGCGAGGGCTGGCCCACATTGATCGGCTCAAGGGCCGGTGCGTCGGCTTTGGCCGGCAAGCTGGAGACGGCCAGCACGGCGGCTAGCAAGAAGGCGGGCATGAGGAAGGCGGCCACGAGGAAGCTCGCCATGCCACGGCAGGCGGAGGCGATCGGTTGCATGTCGAGTTCCTTTCGCATGATCGTCAGGGGGCTTTCACTTCCAACGCGACGGCGGGGCTCTCAACCGTCAAATCGGTGCCGACGTATTTGCTCGTGGCGACGGCAATCAACTGGTCGAACTTCACCGGCGCGGCATCCGCGGCTGCGGACAGCTCCACCTCGACCTCGTTCTGATCGGCGGCGAGCGTCGTTTTCTCCGGCGCTGTGACGCCGGCCGGCAGTGCCTTGAACTTGAGGTCCACGGGCTGCTTGTCGTCGCCGCGGCGCGTGAGCGAGAGCTTCACCTTCTGCTTTTGACCTTGGACGAGCGGTCCGGCCGGCGCGGCAGCGACGGCAAGCGGAGTGATCACGCTCAGCCGAATGTCGCCCGATTGGACCGAGCGGCCATCGGTACCGACCTCGGCGAATGCGAAATAACGGAAGGAGTGGCTTCCCTCGGTCAGGTCCTTTGGTCCCTTGAGCGTGATGTCGTACGTCTCATCGGGGCCATTGCCGTTGCGTTTGATTTCCGGCGTGATCCCGGCCGGCAAGCCAAGGGGCATCACCACTAGCGGCGTGTCCTTGAATTTGGGGTCTGTCCGCTTGAGGGCCAGAGTGAGCTTTGTCTCTCCCACGAGGCGCGGAAAACTGACTTCTGCCTTGTCGGCGGTAACTGTGTAGAACGAGCTTTGCTCGGCCAGAGCGGATACGAGGATTGCACCGTCGAGCCACGGCGGCGGAAACGGCGTTTGCGGGCGGGCGGCGCGAAGCTGCACGGTGGTTGTCATGGTGGCCGAAGCGCCGCGTCCGCTCGCGTCCGCCCGGCCGACAATTCGCAGCTCGGCCAATTCACCCGGCGAGAAATCGAGCGGGGCCACAATGTACAACCGCAACTCGTTCGCCTTGGCGGGAATCGTGCGGTTGAAAACTTGCCAGCCGAGGCGGCTCGACTCAACGCCGAGCGTGATCGGACCGTCGTAGGCGAATCGCTGACACTGCACGTCGAGGTGGAACGTTCCGTCGCCGGGCGAAAGCGAGTGGCGAATGCGGTTGTTGGCGTCGTTCTTGAGCGACAGCGTGAACTGCGGTCCCGTGCGGGCCTCGACCGCGTAGGTATAGTCCGGACCGCCCCGGCCGGCGAGTTCTTCCACACTCAGTCGATAGGCCCCGTCCTCGGGAATCGTGAAGTTAAGGACCGGTTCGTCGCTATCCGTGAGCGGACTTTCGGCAATCTGATTGCCGGGGGCGCTAGTCAGGCGGAGCATCAAGATCGCTCCCGAACCTGCGCTGCGAGTGAGACTTTTGAAGCTCACCGGCGTTCCCTTCGCAGCCGTGAATTGAAACTGGTCGCGGTCCTTGGCCGGATCGAGCTTGCCCGCGAAGTAACCGGGAATTTCTGCCGGTGTTGGCTCGTCCGGCTTGTCGGCTGGACTGGATTCAAGGGCGACAGGCTTGTCGGTCGCCAGGAGCGTCGTCCAGCCCGATTGGCCGCTCGCGCCTTTGACGGAAAGCGGCAGGACATCGCTCCTGGCGGCAGCGGTCAGCACAGAGATTGGCGCGGCGTTTTCGGTCAGGGGCCCGCTAAATCCAAGCTGCGACACGATGCCGCTGGTCGCCACCAGCGGCAGGGGAGTGCTCACCAAGGGGAAATCGCCCAGCCGCAAGCGATATCGCCCGCCGGGCTTGTAGCGGTTGTCGCGCAGTTCGATGACGTATTGCCCGTCGGCCGGCGCTGCGAAGACAAACCGCGTGTCGGCAGCGGTCGCCGGATCGTCGTCGGCCCGCAGCACCTCGTTGCCCGCGGCATCGAGCACGCGCACCACCGGATCAAAGTCCCAGCCTAGTCGCGTGGCGACGACCTCGCACGAAATCTTCTGCCCCGCCTTGGCGCTAAAGCGGTAATAGTCAAACACGGTGCCGTCGCATACACCGTCGATCGCCACGGGAAGGCCAATGTCCTGCGGTGCGGCCGGGGAGTGATTGTTTCCGCTGTCGGCTGCACTCGGCAGATCGTCGATCATCAAATACAGGACGTCGCTTATGCCGCTGGCGTTGGCGATCGCTACGCCCGCCACGCCGCAGGGCGCGCCGGCGGGCAGCGCGATCTTCGCCGTGACGCTGGTCCGGTCCTTTTGAGCCGGATCGCCGGGCGCCAGCTCAACCTGGGCCGGGAAACTGGTCCACAGAGCTAATGTTCCGTCGAGTTTTGCCCCGCTCAAAACAAGCTCCGTCGTTTTTCCGGGCGTCATGGCGCCGGGGGTCGCGTGCGATAACGACGGCTGGGCCCGCAGGGCAGCCGGAGGCAGTGCGGCGAGGATCAATGCCAGCACCGCCAGCATGACGTGGAAATGCGCAGGACGAACGAGGCCAGCTAGGCGCATCATCCAATGATCCTTGGCGGGATATCGAGGCGGGACCGCCGCCCTTATTGGCGGCAGCAAGCAGGCCGTACGGTCCGCATTTTGTGCGGCCAACGGCTCGTCATGCGACATTATTGTGGATGGAAGGGGGGCTGCGGTCAACTAAAGGTGGCGAAATCCCGCGGCGCAATGAAAAACCACCGCGCGTGCTGAAGCAACAGGGCGCGGTGGCGAGAATGGGGCCCAAAGAGGCCCAGTGGAGGCGAGCGGGATCGAACCGCCAACCTCAGCATTGCGAACGCTGCGCTCTCCCAGTTGAGCTACGCCCCCACATGATCACGCAAATATAGCACCCACTCCGTCGTGTGGGTAGTGCGGTGAATCTCGCCGCCTCACGAAGCAACGATGCGCGTTGCCGCGACAAGGTTCACATTTCCTTTACACAAACGCCGAGTTGCTCCATACTGTGCCCCTTGTAGCCGCAGCGGGCAGCCGGCGGCGCCGGAAGAGGCGGTTACTAGGAACCGGGGGAGTATACACGGATGGCTCGATTGGCGGTCAGCGAGCTGACGACCTTGCGCTGGTCGTTCGAGGAAGATGTCGAGCGACTGGCGGCAGCGGGGATCGCGGCCATCGGAGTCTGGCGGCACAAGCTGGGCGACTTTGGCGAGGAGCGGGGGGCCGAACTGCTCGCCGACTCGCGGCTGGCCGTATCCAGCTTGCAATGGGCAGGCGGCTTCACCGGCAGCGACGGCCGCTCGCACGACGAAAGCCTGCACGATGCCCGCACGGCCATTCGCACCGCCGAGCTTTTGTCCGCAGGCTGCCTGATCATTCATAGCGGCGCTCGCGGCGCGCACACGTTCAACCATGCCCGCCGGCTCTTTCGGCAGGCGCTCAACAAGCTGCTGCCGCTGGCGGAAGAGCGGGGCCTGGTGCTGGCGATCGAGCCGATGCACGCCGACTGCGGCGGCGGGTTCACGTTCCTGAATTGCCTCGATGAAACGCTGGAGCTGGTCGCGGGATTTGGCTCACGGTCGCTCAAAATCGCTCTGGACACGTATCACTGGGGCTACGAGCCCTCGCTGATCGGCCGGCTGCCCGCGCTGGCGCCGCACCTGGCGGTGGTCCAACTGGGCGATGGGCGCGAGCCGCCGCGGGGCGAAACCAACCGCTGCCCGCTGGGGATGGGCATGATTCCGCTGCCGGAAATCGTGGCCGCGCTTGCAGCGTCCGGCTACGACGGCGACTACGAAGTGGAGCTGATGGGCGAGGAGATCGAAGCGGCCGACTACGGTGAGATCATCGAGTGCTCGAAGCGAAAGTTCGCCGAGTGGCTGGGAGCGGAAAGTGGGGCAGGTTTGTAACCTGTCCAGCACCTCGCGCCGGACAGGTTTTCAATCTCTCGCCCAGCCAGAAGTCGTCCGCGGCAGTGGGCCGTGCACAGTGGAGCCCCACAGTGGAGCGGCAAACCAGGGCTGAACCAGGTTGCAGTGATATTCAAGCTGGCAGATCATTAGTCCTGGATCTGAATGTTGTCGCCCGGGCCGCCGTCGAGCACGTCCTGGCCGGGACCGCCGCTAAGCACATCGTCGCCCGCGCCGCCCAGCAGCGTGTCGTTGCCGTCGCTGCCGATGAGGACATCATCGCCATCGCCGCCATCCAACAGCAGGCTCATGAGGCCGGCATCCATTGCTGCGGCGTCGATCACATCGTCGCCCCCCAGCGCCTGGACAGTGAGTTTGTCTGCCAGCTCGGAACCAACGATGTTGACCTGAGCGGACAGGCCCAGGACAGAGACGCCGGTCACGTCGCCGACGACCGCAATCGCATCGTTGTCGGTCGTGCCGTTCACAGTGACATTGTCGATCTGGCCGTCGCCCACACCGCTGCCTGCCGGGTTGGCAAGATCAAGGTTCACCTGCGTCACATCGGTGCCGGCAAGGTCGTTGACCGTGATGGTATCAGCGCCGCCGAGTGCGTTGACGTCGATGTTTTCGACGCCAGCGGTGTCCATGGCGACGGCGCCTGGGTCGCGGAAGAGCAGCAGGCGGCTCCCGCTGGCGGAAAGGGAGATGTTCTCGTCGAGATTGGATCCATTGAAGATCATGGTGTCGTTGCCCTCCTGGCCTTCGACCGTGTCGCTGCCATCGCCTGGATCCCACTGGAACGTGTCGTCGCCTGCGCCCAGGAAGGCCGTATCGACGCCGCCATTGCCGTCGATAAAGTCATTGCCGGCCCCGCCGCTCAAGCGGTCCGCTCCGTTCCCGCCTTGCAAGTTGTCGTTGCCGTCCCCGCCGTCCACGGTGATCTGGATGAGATTGGCGAGGTTGCCGACAGCCGTGAATCTGTCGTCGCCGCCGTTGGCATTCAGGACCAGATTCTCGCTCGTACCGATATCAACGAAGAAGGGCAAGGGCGCGGTCCGGTCGAAGCGGACACGATTGCCGTTAGCCGTGGTCGTGAAAGTCTCGGCCCCGTTTCCGCCGATGACTTCGATGGTGTCGTTGCCAGCACCTCCTTCGTTGAGGTCGCTGTCATCGCCGGGGTTCCAAATCATGCGGTCGTCGCCTGCCTGCCCAAAGGCCTGGTCATTCGCTGCGCCACCGGTCAACGTGTCGTTGCCGGCGCCGCCATACAGCGAATCGATGCCCCCTTTGCCCAGGAGTGTGTCGTTGCCCGCGTCGCCGAAGAGCTGGTCGCTCGCGGAGCCGCCGGTGAGTGTGTCGTTGCCGGCCCCCCCATGGAGATTGGCTTTGGGCAGTGCTCCGCTCGCTTCGTCCAGCGCGAGCGTGTCGTTGCCTGCCGCGCCAAACATCCGAATCAGCTTCGTGTTGGCGACCGTCGGAGCGCCCCCCTTGATTGTGATTGCCCCGCCATTGACCACCAGCGCACCGGCTGCGTCACGGCTGACGATGATCGTGTTGTCCTGGTTGTCGCCGGTGACCATGAGCACGCCGTGGCTGAACAGCGCGTTGACGGCTGGCGTCATCCGCTGGCCCAGCGGCTCGATAGCCATCGTGCGACGCATCAAGCGGCGCCTCTGCGACTCGTTGCCAAGGCCAAATTGCTTAAAAAACCATTGTTTCCAAGAGCGGCGCGACATGTGATCTTTCCTGGTCTCGAGTTCCAAAATCGTGGAAATAGCGCAGCGGCGTCCCGGTCTCGGTTGCCCGGCGATCAGCCCTTACGCTCGCGAAAACCCAGCGTTTTCGGCCGTAACATTTCGCGCCGAATTGCGCTGTAACATTTCGCGCTCTAGTGCGCTTCGAGCCATTGCGGAGCAACCCAGTCGTGTCCAGCCGGATGCGGCTACAAGGGTTAGCTCCCGCCGGCCGGTCGAATCGGCCATCGAATCTCGCAGCAATCTGCCCGCTTCCGCCGCGGGATCGGTCAAGCAGCCAATCGCCGCGGAGAAAGATCGACATGCCGAAAGACGCACTCGCGCCACCTGCGGGGCTCGCTCCATACACCGATCCGCGGGCGGCGTTCGAACATTTCACCCGGCGGCTGATCGGCCTGGCGCGTATTCATTTGCGCGGCCGCTTGGAGCACAAGATCGATCCCGAGGATGTCGTGCAATCGGCCTATAAGAGCTGCCTGCTGCGGTGTGGCGAGGGGGCAATCGAGGCCGAAGGCTGGGAGGGGCTGTGGGGCTTGTTGACACAGATCACGATCCGCAAGTGTGCCGACCGCGCCCGCTATTATCAGGCGGAGTGCCGCGACCTAGGGCGTGAAACGGAATCGCCCGAGCTCGATAGCAATCCCGCCTGGCTGGAGATTGCCGGGCGCGAGCCGACACCCGAGGAAGCGGCCGTCTTGGCCGAGACGGTCGCCGATTTGCTGGCGCAACTCAGCGGTCGGGAGCGAATGATTGTCGAGTTGAGTTTGCAGGGTTATTCAACCCAAGAGATCTGTGCGCAAACCGGTCGCGCCGAGCGCTCGGTGCGGCGGGTGCGCGAGCGGGTGCGCATCCGACTGGCGCACCAATGATTCGCTCAGCAATAACTCGCACAGCAATAGACAGAATCGGGGGCTCTATGACTTTAAAGGGACGCCTATGCCAAGCGATTCGCACAACATCATTCCGCCCTCAGAGGGCCCGTGGTCGCAATATGAAGAGGTGATCGATGCGTTCGAGCGGGCGTGGCAGATACGACCGCTGCCCAGTATCGACGATTTCCTGCGGAACGAAGCCAGCGAGCAAGTGGCACTTCTCGTCGAGCTCATCCACGTGGACCTGGAGTTCCGCATTAAAGCCGGCGAGGCCGCCCGTGTGGAGTCGTATTTGGAACGCTACCCGCACCTGACGCACGACAGTGGTGTGGTCCTGGGCCTGCTGGAGGCGGAACATGGGCTGCGTCAGCGCCGGAGAGGTGATGTCGAATTGGATGAATATGGACGGCGATTTCCAACCTATATCGATAAGCTGCGACGACGCCTGGGCAGTGCCGCAACTCGCGCCGCCGACGAACCGGCTCTGGGCATCGAGGTCAGCGGATGCGAGCTGCCGGCCGTGCCGGGCTACGAGATCATCGAGGAGATCGGCCGCGGCGGCATGGGAGTTGTCTATCGGGCGCGGCAACTCGGTTTGGCGCGCACCGTGGCGCTGAAGATGGTTTTGACGGGGCGCCGGACCGGCCCGAAGCATTTGGCCCGCTTTCGAGCGGAGGCTGCCGCGCTGGCGCGCTTGCAGCACCCCAATATTGTCCAGATTTACGATGTCGGCGAGGCAGCCGGACGTCCGTACTTTGTGTTTGAGTTCGTGGCTGGCGGCAGCCTCACCCAGCAACTCCAGGGCAAGCCCCAGCCGGTGCGTCCGGCGGCACAGCTCGCCCTGACTTTGGCGCGGACCGTCCACGCTGCTCATGCCAGCGGGGTGATTCACCGCGATCTCAAGCCGGCCAATGTGCTGCTGAGTTCCAAGTTCAAGGTTCAAGGTTCAATGTCGGAGCGTGAATTAGACAACATGGAACTTGGAACCTTGAACTCGGAACTGAAAATCACCGATTTCGGCCTGGCCAAGCTCGTCGGCGGCGATGGGGAAGGACTCGAGATTCACGCACCCACGGCCACGGGAGAGATTCTGGGCACGCCCAATTACATGGCCCCCGAACAGGCGATGGTCCGCCGCCAGCCAGTTGGCCCGACTGCCGACGTCTATTCCCTGGGGGCCATCCTCTATGAGCTACTGACTGGCAGGCCTCCCTTCACCGGCCAGACTCCGCTCACGACTGTCTGGCAGGTGATTCACAACGAGCCGGTGCCCGTGACCAGTCTCCAGCCCAACGTGCCGCGGGACCTGGAGACCATCTGTCTGAAATGCCTCCGCAAGGAGCCCCGGCAGCGCTACGGTAGCGCCCTGGAGCTGGCGGATGACATTCAGCGTTTTCTTTGCGACGAACCGATCCGGGCGCGGCCGATCGGGCCGGTCGAGCGACTCTGGCGCTGGATGCGCCGCCATCCAGCGCCGACGATCCTACTGGCTGCCGGCCTGCTCGCTCCGGTAATCGCGCTTGTGACCCTGTCATTCCTCTCGACGCGGCTGGTCCGCTCGAACGCCCTGGAAAGCGCCGCGCAGCAGGCGGAACTACTGGAGGAAGCCACCAAGGAGTACAGCCGAAACGTCCAGCGCGTGACGAAGGCGAACTATACGGTCAATAAAACCGTTCCGCCCACACCGGGTACGGTGCCGCTCAGCATCCCGGCTACGTTTCTGCACGACGTTGGCGAACAGTTAGCCCAGGTTGGCAGGTCGGGCGTACGCGTGCGTCAATACAGCGACTACCCTTTTCCCTGGCGAACGGGCGGGGGTCCGCGCGACGAATTCGAGCGCGTAGCGCTTGTGCGCCTGCGCCAGAGCAAGGGGCAGGCGACGGTTCATGAGTTCACGGTCATGAATTGCCAGCGCGTCGTTCGCTACGCCC
>JAKEHX010000393.1 GCA_022614795.1 Planctomycetaceae bacterium
GTGAATGAATCCCGTAGCGGAACTCGCCAGAGTTCCGAATCCGCGGAAAAACCTGAAGTCTGGCGACTTCAGCTACGAAAGATTCACAACCTCTGAGTACGGAGTACCGAGTAGCGAGTACTGCTGACCTCCGACCTCCGACATCCGACTTCTGAACCCCCAGCCCTAGCCCCCAGCCCTAGCCCTACTTCGCCAGCCGCTCGGCGATTTCCTCAAGCTGCTGGGGCGTGGGTTCGGGGAGCGGGGATTCCTGCGGTGCCAGTTCGTGCTCTTCCACAACGATTTCGCCTTGTAACGGCAGCGCCATCATCGCTCCCATCAGGACGGGCTGCGTCGAACCCGGCTCGATCCACTCCGAGAAAGCGTCGGCTGGGCGGCCGACACCCGGCAGCGTCAGGTTCTTCACCCAGCCGGCGAAGACAGTGCCGGTGAGCAGGGCCAGCATCAGGCCGGCCAAGGCAGCCACGGCTCGCACCAGCCGCTGGCGCACGGCCCGCAAGCCGACTGGGCAGTCGCGCGTCAGCACGGTGCCGTCTTCGCGGCGGTAGAAACGAATGCAGGTCCGTCCTTCGGCCTGATTGACGAATGCTTCGGCCTCTGCCCGCGGCATGTCGCTGAGGTTATAGACGGGCAGATTGCAGTGCTTGCAGAACCGCCGCCGCTCGTCGCCCGCCATGTCTTCCCAGGCGACGTGGCACGGCGAGGCAACCTGAACGAGGTCGAGGTAGATGGTGGGTTTGGTCATGAGTGGACCTCAGCAGGCGGGTAAGTAGGCCCACACTCCGTGTGGGCCAGAGGCGATTGCAATCTCTGATCGGCGGCTGCCAGTGGAATTGCCATGGTCTTGCCCAGGACATGTCCCACACGGAGTGTGGGACAACGATGGAGCCGATAACCCATGAGCCGCAGCGGCAAAAGCGAAGCGGCGAGAATTGCCACGGTTGTGCCCGCCCAAAGGGTAAGCGTCAGCGTCGATTCGGAGTCGGTGTCGGTCAGGTGGCCGATATACCAGCCGGCTGCGAGGATCAACAACGCCAGGCCGGCCAATCGAAGCCAGATCGTGCCGGCACGTAGGACACTAGCGCACGTGAGAAGGGAAATCGCAGTGAAAACGACGCACATAAGAGCAATGCGGAGGTTGTTTGGACCCAGGATCGCATCCAGTTCTGCATTGCTGATCGCAGGTCTTGTGCTCGAGTGCAACCAAGGCCGGAACGACTCCAAGCCGCCAATAACCACGGCAATCGCGGTGGTGATGACCAATAGCGAACGTACGGTGAATGTCGCGCCGCCCGGCCGCTCACGCTCGAATTGGCAGTTGAGCACCTTCAGCCCGCACGCCCGCATCAGGCCGGCACACGCGAATGTTGCGAGGGGCGCCAAACCCAGCAGCCAATCTCCAGGGACCCAGCGATAGTAAGTGCGGAAGTCGGTTGCAGAAATGACAATCGCCACCAGCAGCGCGGCAGCGCCGCCGCGAAGCCAGGGAGTACCGGGGCCAAGAGCCAGCCACAAGGCGAGAAGCAACGCGCTCGCCAGCGGCAGCGAATCGGCCACAATCGCGGCCAACGGGCCGGCATTGGCGATGGCCTCACGCCAGACCCAGCCGGCCACGTGCAATAGCACTACGATCGCCAGCAGCGACCATTCGGCCACTTGCGCGAGGCGGCGGTATGGCACGTTCATGCCCATCGGCTGATTATCCGGGGCCCCGCATCTATAATCCACAAAGCCGGGCGGTTTATTCCCGGTGGGGCAGGCTTGCAGCCTGCCATCAAGTAGGCCCAGACTCCGTCTGGGCCAGGGAGTCGTACCGAGTCGGCTTGCTCGTTCCCAGGCTCCGCCTCGTGATCATCGCCAGCGAGGCAGAGCCTCGCATACGTTTCGTCCCAAGCGGAGCCTGGGACGGAGAGTTGAACCATGTTGCGAATCAAAATCTGCGGGATCACATCGGTCGAGGACGCCCGGATGGCGGCCGAGGCCGGCGCCGATGCGATCGGGCTCAATTTCCATGCGCAAAGCCCCCGGTATGTGACGCCCGAGCGGGCCAAACAGATTGCCGAAGCCACCCGGCAGGGGCCACATAAATTCGGTGTTTTTGTAAATGCCGGCGTCGGCCAGATCGTGCGAATGGTCCGGGACGTTCCGCTCGACGGAATTCAACTGCACGGCGACGAAACGCCGGAATTCATCCACGATTTGCGGGCTAAACTCCCGGTGACGACCCGGCCATCAGCAACGTCAGCCGACGCGCTGGACCTGGTGCAGTGCTGCGTGCTCAAGGCCTTCCGCTGCGCGGATTCGGACCTGGCCGTCGTCGTCGAATTCCTGCGAATCTGCCGCGGCTATGGGTCGCTGCCCGATGCCGTGCTGGTCGATTCCCACGTGCCTGGCGAGTACGGCGGGACGGGGACCACGTGCAACTGGTCGCAAATCGGGCAGCAGCGCGAATTGCTGGGAAATCTGCCGCTCTTTTTGGCGGGGGGCCTGACGCCCGAAAACGTGGCCCAGGCCATCAAACAATGCCAGCCCGACTGGTTGGACGTGGCCAGCGGCGTGGAAAGCGAGCCCGGCGTCAAAGATCCCGAGAAAGTGAAGCAATTCGTCGCCATGGCGGCCATCGGGCGGACATAGTGAAATCAGCGACAAGCTAGTCGCAAGTCGCATTGCTGCAATGAGTTACGTCCGATACTGGCCTCTGAGAATACGATTTCAAGTATTCATGCGTCGTAATAGTTCCATTCGTCCCTGGTCCTACCCTAGCCCCCAGCCCTAGCATCTACCCCTAGTCCAGCCACTAGCCCTAGGCGGTTGAAGAGGTTTAGGATTTCGCGGTTAGCTTTGCTCAACTATTGTCCGGACGAGTCGTTCCGGCTCGCCTCCGCCATTTCGCTAGGAGTTTTGGTCCATGTCCGCCGTGACCCAGAAGCGTGTGCCCTACAAAGTCAAAGACCTGTCGCTGGCCGAGCTGGGCCGCAAAAAAATCATGCTGGCCGAGAATGAAATGCCCGGCCTCATGGCCCTGCGCCGCAAATACGGCGAGTCGAAGCCGCTCACGGGGGCGCGGATCGCAGGGTGCCTGCACATGACGATCGAGACGGCGGTGCTCATTGAGACGCTGGATTTTCTGGGTGCCCAGGTGACGTGGAGCTCCTGCAATATCTTCAGCACGCAGGATGAGGCCGCGGCCGCGATGGCCGCCCGGAACATCCCTGTGTATGCCTGGAAGGGGATGACGGCCGAGGAGTTCGACTGGTGCATCGAGCAGACTCTGCATTTCCCAGACGGCCAGCCGCTGAACCTGATCCTCGACGACGGCGGCGATTTGACGAACATGGTGTTCGATAAGTACCCCGAGCTGATCTCGGGCATCAAGGGGCTCTCGGAGGAAACGACGACCGGCGTGCATCGGCTCGCGCAGCGGCTGGAGGCGGGCACGCTCAAGATGCCGGCCATCAACGTCAACGATTCGGTGACCAAGAGCAAATTCGACAACCTCTACGGCTGCCGCGAGTCGCTGGCCGACGGCATCAAGCGGGCGACCGACGTGATGATCGCCGGCAAAGTGGCCGTGGTCGCCGGCTATGGCGACGTCGGCAAGGGCTGTGCCCACAGCATGCGCAGCTACGGCGCCCGCGTAATCGTGACCGAAATCGACCCGATCAACGCTTTGCAGGCGGCGATGGAGGGCTTCGAAGTCACCACGATGGAAGAGGCCGCGCCGCAGGGCAACATCTTCGTCACCTCGACCGGCTGCTGCGACATCATCCGCCCCGAGCACATCCAGCAGATGAAAAACGACGCGATCATCTGCAACATCGGCCACTTCGACATCGAGATCGACGTGGCCTGGCTCGAAAGCCAGGTCAAGGCCGGCAAGGCGAAGAAGGTGAACATCAAGCCGAGCCACCTGGGGGCGGTCGATCGCTACACGTTCAAGGATTCGGGCCGCAGCGTGATTCTGCTGGCGGAAGGGCGGCTGGTGAATCTGGGCTGCGCGACCGGCCACCCGTCGTTCGTGATGAGCAACTCGTTCTGCAACCAGGTGCTGGCCCAAATAGAGCTATGGCAGCACAGCGACAATTACGAGATCGGCCTGTACCGCCTGCCCAAAAAGCTCGACGAAGAGGTCGCCCGCCTGCACCTGGACCACATCGGCGTGAAGCTCACGAAGCTGACCAAGAAGCAGGCCGACTATCTAGGCATCCCGGCCGAGGGGCCGTTCAAGCCGGAGCATTACCGGTATTAGAAGATGCGCCGCCGTTCAGCTAGGCAGTCCCTAGGAAGTCCCCCTTAAAGAAGGATGTTCCAATTTGGCATTTCCCCCTTGTGGGTGGGCCGACGGCAAATATGGGAGTGCGTGATGGCAGCCACGGGTAAGCTGGCTCTCGTCGAGAGCATCGCTGCGGAAATCCTTGAGTTGCGGGGACAGCGAGTCATTCTCGATCGCGACTTGGCCGCACTCTACGACGTGCCGACAGGCGCGCTGAATCGAGCAGTGAAGCGAAACGCCGAGCGGTTTCCCGAAGACTTCATGTTTCAGCTCACGCCCGAGGAAACTGCGGAACTTGCCAAGTCGCAAAAGCGCTTTTCCAAATTCAAGTTTGCCCGCCTGCCGCCTTTGGTCTTCACCGAGCACGGCGCCATCATGGCTGCCGGCGTCCTCAATTCCCCGCGGGCCGTCGAGGCGAGCATCTTCGTCGTCCGGGCGTTCGTCAAGTTGCGGCAGCTCCTGGCGACGCACAAGGAATTGGCCCATCAGGTCGCGGAGCTTGAACGGCGACTCGGCGATCACGACGAAGCGATCCGGGCGATCGTTGCCGCCATCAAGCAGCTCATGGAGCCGCCCCCCGCTCCACCCAAACGCAAGATCGGTTTTGCCGTGTAATGGCCGGACTGCAGCCCGCTGACTTTCGACCACATTCGTCATTTGACTTTCGACATTCGACATTTGCCCCATGCCCACCATCCAGCCCTTCCGCGGACTTCGCTACGACCTGGGCCACGTCGGCTCGCTCTCCGACGTGGTGACGCCGCCGTATGACGTCATCTCGCCCGCCTTTCAGGACGAGCTCTACAAAAAACACCCCGCCAACTTCATCCGCCTGGAGCTCAACCGCGAAGAGCCGGGAGACAACGACCAATCGAACA
>JAKEHX010000394.1 GCA_022614795.1 Planctomycetaceae bacterium
AGCCGCGAGCCGCGGCTTGGCCCAAGGAGCCGAAGATAGCGGATGGGGGGACGGGTGGCGAGCGGCGGGTAGGAAGGTGCGGGATAATCCACAGGGATTGTCGCTAATTGGACGGATTGGAAATCCGTCCTACGTCAATTCCCTTGGATCTCGTTGCTGGCGTTTTTGGGGCTGCTTGGGTCTTGGTCGCCTTTCGGACCTTCGTGCAGGCTGCTTTTAACCTTTAGCAGCCGCACCAGATGCTCGTGAGGCGTGTCGTCGGTCGATTCCCGATGGCGATGGACGGCAGCGGCCAGGCCGCCGATCGTCGCAATCACTGCGATGATGTGGACCGGCAATTGCCGCGCGAGCATGGCGCTGAAATCGCTGAGCAGGACCACGAGCAAAATCCACATCAGGCCGGCAGTGCACGCGGTGACGAACATGCCCGTCCTGTTGGCGAGCGCGTTGCCGATCGCCGCCGCGATCAGGATTGCCGCCACGCCGAAGAGTAGATACAGAGGCGAGGCGAGGCTGTCGTCGGGCCGCGCGACATTGCGCAGATTCGCAAACAGGAGAAACGGCACGGCGAGCGCGATGCTGACGAAGAACAGCGTTCGCAGGGTGAAGCGGCGCTGGCTCTTCGCGATCGGCCGTTTGTGTACTGCGTGGTCGTTCATGACATGGCCTGCCAAGGTCATTGGAACCCGCAGCGGGCCGGGCGGTCAAGATTTGGCGGAGATTGCCGCTGCGCTTGTGACGGGCACGGTCGCTTCGACCGTGATCACGACGCTTTTGAACGCGGGCGTCTTGGACTGCGGATCGGCTTGCCGCGGCACCAGGACGTTGGCCTCGGGATAGTACATCAGGGCGTTGCCCGCCCGGATCGATGGGAACGCCCGAGCGAGGATGTTGTGCATGACGCCGGTTGCGCTGCGCACGGTCACGGGCTGATTGTCGGCGAGCCCCAGCCGCGTGAGGTCGCTCGGATGCAGCAGGATCACGTCGCGCCGCTCCTGGCCGCGGTAGATGTCCTCGTCCTCGTAGACCACCGTATTGAACTGCCCCTCGCTGCGGACAGTCATCAGGCGGAGCTGGTTCTCGCCCCCTGCCAGCTCGGGCAATTCGTGGACGTGCAGCCGCGCCTTGCCGTCGGCTGTGGGAAATCGCGGCTCGTGGATCGTGCGGCCGGGGAGGTGGAATTCCTGTTTGGTCTGGTCGATCTGGGCGAGCTGCTCAAAGCCGGGAACGACCTTAGCGATCGCCTGGCGAATGTGGCCGGTGTGCTCCATTGAGGCCCAGTCGATTGGTCCCTCGGCGGGCATTACGCGGCGCGCGATTTCGGCGATGATCTGGACCTCGCTCCGTGGGCCTTGGTGCCGCCGGGGGCCGCCGTCCGAAAGGCGGACGTAGTTGAACATCGATTCCTGGGTCGTCGGCTCGGGCTCTTCGTCGCGGGCGAGAACGGGGAGGATGATCGTTTCGCGGGCCAGTCCGTGGGCATGGCCCGTGTTGAGCGTTGTGTTGAGATAGACGAGCAGATCGAGCCTGGACAATGCCTCGCCGGCGTAGTGGGCGTCGGGGTTGGAGCCGTAGAGGTTTCCTCCGAGGCAGACGCCCATTTTCAATTGGCCCGCGTGAGCCGCGTCGATGCAGGCGAGCGTGTCGAGGCCGGGGCTGGTGGGCAACTGGACGGCGAATTCCCGCTCGATGGCGCCAAAGATCGCGTCCTTGAGCTTCGGCGTAACTCCCATGCTGCCGATCCCTTGCACATTTGAATGGCCGCGAATCGGCAAGAGTCCCGCCCCTTTGCGGCCGACCATGCCGCGCATCAGGGCTAGGTTGGCGATTGCCTGGACGTTCGACACGCCATGGGCATGGTGCGTGATGCCCATCGTCCAGCCGAAGACGACACTTTTGGCGGCGGCATAGCGGTCGGCAACAGCGTCGATTTGCGATTGTGAGACGCCTGACTTGGCGTGGATTTCGCTCCACGGCGTGGACCGCACCCGCTCGATCCAGGCGTCGTAGCCGGAGCAGTGTTCACGCAAGAACTGCTCATCTTGAGCCCCCATTTCGTCGATCCGCTTGGCAATCCCCCAGAGCAAGGCCAGGTCGCCGCCAATATGCGGCTGCACGTACTCGTTGGCGATTTCAGTGCCAAAGAGCAAACTCCAGGGGCTGCTGGGGACGCGAAAGTTGACCAGGCCCGTTTCGACGACCGGGTTGATCACGATCACCGCACCGCCCCGATTGCGCACCTTGGCCAGCGTCGCCATCATCCGCGGGTGATTGCTGGGGGGGTTGCCGCCGATCAGAAAGACGAGGTCGGCGTGCTCCACGTCATCGAGCGTGACCGTCGCCGTGCCGGTACCCAGCGTCGACGTGAGGCCGACGCTACTGGCATTATGGCAGTAGTAGCTGCAATTGTTGACGTTGTTCGTGCCGTACAGCCGGGCAAAGAGTTGCAGCAGAAAGCCCGCCTCGTTGCTCGATCGGCCGCTGAAGTACCAAAACGTCTCGTTGGGTGGAACCTGCTTGAGCTTCGCGACGATGCGGGTCAGCGCGTCTTCCCAACTGATGACGTGGTAATACTCCTTGCCGCGCTCGAGAACCACGGGATTCACGAGCCGGCCGCACGATTCCAGATCGCGCGGCGAGAAGGCCTGCAATTGCGGGACGGAGTAAGTCCGCCAGAATTCGTGCTTGATCGCCCCCTGCATGTCGGCAGCCATCGCCTGGAGCGACTTTTTGCAGAACTCGGGAAAGCTGCCGGCTTCGTTGACCATGCCTCCCTTCTGTCCGCCCATGCCCAGGGCGCAGGTCTTGCAGGCGTTCTTGCTGCGCATGGCCTTCCAGAAGCCCCACAGGCCGCCCATCGCCCTCGACTTCTTGAGCGTATAAAGAATCGCCTGCCAACCGCCGCCGCTGGTGAGTCGTTTCATGGAGACCGGACCGCGAGTGAAAGCACTTTGTGCGACGCGTCCGAGCAACGAACCAGCACGAACCGTCCGTGAGCACTCAGCATACTCCTGGCGGACGGCGAATTCGACCCTGCCGGGCTGCCTGTCAGGCGCCGCGGCGATCGGCTTATCGCTGGTACGTTCCGCCCTGCGGCACAAGCGTCGGCTTTCGGGCCGTACTAGCCGCCGCTGAACCGCCGCGGCCGCTTTCGGCGAAGAATCGCGTCGTCCCTTCGCTCACCAGCCGCGATTCGGATTCGCTCGCGATAACCTCCACGCGGAACTGGTGCGTGCCGGCCCGATCGGCCCGGGCCTTGACCCGCATCGTCACCTGCTCGCCTGGTCCCAGCTCATTCAGCGGCTGGCAGACGACCTGGCCCGGAACAATCTTGCCCTCGGCTCCTTCGAAGGCGATCGGCTCGATCCCCTCGCCAAACTGCATCACGATCTTGACCTGGCGTGCGGCGTCGCTGCCACGGTTGGTCACCTGGACTTCGTAGGTCGCCAATTCGCTGGTTGCCAGCGGTCCCGACGGATCGTTCACGCTGAGTTTCAGATCGGCGGCCGCTTCGACGAGCGTCTCGATTTCGCCGCTGGCCGTGCCGGCCGAAGGAGCCTGTGCTTGCACAGCGAGGCGGTTTGCCCCGGCGCCGTTGAGCACCAGTCGCACCTCGAACGTTCGCTCGCTGCCGGCTGGCAGGCTGGTGAGCTTCCATTTCAGCGCACTGCCCGAGGGGGACGCCCCTTCAATGCCGCCGACAAAGCGCGACGCGACCGGCAGCGAAGCGGCCAGTTGCACGTTATCGGCCGGGGCGTTGCCCGTATTCTGAATGGTGATTTGATAGGTCGCCTCGGTGCCGGCGAACTTGAGCTCAGGTCCGGCAACGGCGACCGCCAGCTCGGCCTTGCGGATGATCACCCGTCCGGCAGCTTCGGCCGACAATCCGCCGTCTGCTGCGGCCTGCGCGTGGATTTCCATCTCGCCCGCCTGGCTGGCGACGATTTGCACCGACACCTCTTTGCGCTGACCGGCGGGCAGTGTGCCCACCTCGAACTGCTGGCGGCGGCCCTCGCCGGACGACAGATTGATGACCACATTGTCGGCGTCGCCGTTGCCCGGATTCGCCACTGCCAGCGTGAACGTCTTTTCCTCGCCGAACGTCATGTCGGAGGGTCCGGCCAGCGACAACTGAAGCTGAGCCTGCTTGACGGCAACTGCCGCCTTGATCGCGGCGGGCTTGAAAGCCCATTCGACGCCCAGCTCGAATGCCCGGCCCTCGCTCGCGACGAGTTCCAAGCGCAGCGATTCATGCCCGCGGGCGGCAACGCCCGGGAGGACCCAAAAGACCCGCGATCCGCCGCTGGCGGCATCGGCTTGCAGACCCGCTTCGCCGCTGGAGGCCTGACTGCCCGCGACACTGACGAAGGCCGGCAGCGAAATCCGTAGTTGCACATCGCCCGCCGACGTGTCCCCCTCGTTGACGATCGTGACCAGGTAACCGGCGGGCTTGCCGACGGTGATCCCTTGCGGCCCGGCCACATCGACCCTGAGCGCCGGGCTGCGGCCCGAAATCGCGACCGCCGTGATGGAGCGGGTGTCGATGGTGGTGGCCAAAGTCGGCGTCCGCCCCGATGCCGCAGGCGTAGGAACCGACCGCCGCGATGAGCCGCCGTAGGTGTTTGTCGGGCGTGGGCCGGCGGGAATCGACGGCGCCAATGGCGGCCGGGAGGGCGATTCTTCGGGCGGCGCTGTCTTGATTCGCTTCAGCACCGACCGCGTTCCGGACGAGCCGTCGGCAGGTGGTTCTGTAGCTGAGCCCGACGGTTCGTTGTCAGCAGGCGCGTCCGCCGGACGAGCGCCTTCGGCAGGCGTCGGCGTGTACTCCTGGCTGATCGCTTCGGTCGCCGCATCAAACTGGCTGGTGACCGAGGGCTTGCTGCCTCGGATCTTGTCAAAAATGCCCGCAGGTGAAACACCATGATCGGGAGCCGCCGCCGAAGGAGCCGCGATTGGCGGAGCGGCGAAGTGGCTGCCCAGCGGCGTGGGAGCTGGCGAGGTCCCGTCAACAGGGATCAGGCCCGGCTCCGGTGCGGGGGCAACTTCCGCTTCCATGTCCGTTACACCGGCATAGACGCTGGCACGCCGCCGCGACGAATCTTGAGCGGGGAGCATCGCGACGACAAGGCCCACCCCGATGAGCAGTACAATCACAATCGTTGACGTGCGAGCCATGCGACCTTCCTTGGATGGAGCGGAGGGAGTTTCCGCGCGATCGAAGGTATCGGCACGCCCGACCGTTCGGGTTTAAACGAGTTTGCCGGATAAGCGATTTGGCAAAACCTTGCGGCCGCTAGCTGCCCGTGCTGCCAGGCCGTGTGGACTTGGCGGGGCGGGACGGGCAAACTGGTGAATGTTCCCTGCACTGGAAGGATCTCGCCATGCCCTGGTTTCCCAAGCGGACCGTTGTCGTCCCCGTCGATTTCTCCACGGAATCGATCGATGCCATCGACGTCGGCCTGGCCCTCGTCGATCAGCCGTCGCACCTGCATGTAGTGCATGTCGTCATTGATATCACGCCGCTGGAGGCGGGCGAGGTGTGGGGGGTGATCGATCCGCAAACCCGGATCGAGCAGATGGAGAAGGCCCTCAAGCAGCGGCTGGCGGACGCGAAATACCGGGGCATTCAGCTCGCGGTCGTGCTGGGGGAGCCGGCGCACGGTATTGCCAACTATGCCGAAGAGAAGAAGACCGAGCTGATCGTTATCCCATCGCACGGGCGGACCGGCATTACGCGGCTCTTGATCGGCTCCGTCGCCGAGCGCGTCGTGCGGCTGGCTCATTGCCCGGTGCTGGTGCTACGCAAGTGATTTCAGATTTCAGATTGGAATCTGTGGTTGCAAATCTGAAATCTGAAATCTGAAGTCTGAAATTGATTCCGCTGCCAAACCTAAGACTCGGTTCCCTCTCCATCGGCTTTCCGGTCGTCCAGGCCGCGTTGTCGGGCTACAGCGACTGGCCGATGCGGGTGATCGCTCGCCGCCATGGGGCGTCGTACGCCATCTGCGAGGTGATGCTCGATCAATTCCTGGTCGCGATCAAGGACAACCGCAAACGGAATCAGCACTTTCTTCGCATCTCGGACGACGAGCGGCCCGTCGGCGGCCAACTCATGGGAGCCGAGCCCGAGCAGTTCGCAGCCGGGGCCCAAAAGCTCGTCCAGGCCGGCTTTGATGTGATCGACATCAACTTCGGCTGCCCGGTGAAGAAGGTCCTCGGCCGCTGCCGGGGTGGCTTTCACCTCAGCCAGCCCGATGTTGCATTGGAGATCGTCCGCCGGACGCGCGACGCCGTGCCGGCCGATATTCCCGTGACCGTCAAGATGCGCCGGGGCCTCGACGACACGCCGGCCAGCCGCGAGCGGTTCTTCACGATTCTGGACGGGGCGTTTGCCGCGGACGTGGCGGCGATCACCGTGCACGGCCGGACGGTCGAGCAGCGCTACATCGGCCCGAGTCGCTGGGAATTTCTGACGGAGGTGAAGCGGCACACCGGCCCTGAGCGGACGATCCTGGGCAGCGGCGACCTGTTCACGGCTCAAAGCTGCCTCGACATGCTCGCACAAACGGGGGTTGACGGCGTCACTGTCGCCCGCGGCGCGATCGGCAATCCGTGGATTTTCGCGCAGTGCCGATCCCTGGCTGCCGGCCAGCCGCTGCCTCCGCCGCCCACGCTATGGGAGCAGCGAGACGTCATGCTCGAGCATTTTGGCCTGGCTCAGCAGCTTTATGGCGACGACCGGGCGGGGCCGCTCATGCGCAAATTCGGC
The DNA here is from genome assembly GCA_022614795.1 of Planctomycetaceae bacterium. Lineage (GTDB taxonomy): Bacteria > Planctomycetota > Planctomycetia > Pirellulales > Pirellulaceae > CAYLLN01. The sequence goes on from JAKEHX010000394.1 coordinate 6,770, forward strand.
ATCAAATACGCCGCCTTGCATCCGCAGCACCTGCTCGTTCGCGAGGCCTTCACCAAGGTCCGCTGCCTGGACGACTGGCGGGCCGCGCTGGCCCAGTGGTATGCCGAGGACCTCGCCGGCTGTTATCCTGATCCGGCCATCCACCGAGTCGGGGACTGCGAAGAAGCGGCATAAATTGTTTGGAGCCCGACGGACGAAAGTGCCATCATGCTGCTGGCCGACTTCGCTACCCTCGCTGGGCTGATTGCG
>JAKEHX010000395.1 GCA_022614795.1 Planctomycetaceae bacterium
AATAATGCGGCGCCAGCACCGGCTGGGCCCGCTGCAAGTGCGTGTAGCCGGGCAGGATCACGTCGAAGTCGGCGTCGCACCGGCCAACCAGCGCCTTCTGAACGCCCAAAAGTCGCGCATCAATCCGGTCCAAGGCATCCCGCGTCCAGAGCCGCAAGTCGGTCGCGACCTGGTCGTTGCGGCTGCGGCCGGTGTGCAGCTTGCGGCCCACATCGCCCAGGCGATTGATGAGCGCCTGCTCGATGTGCATGTGGATGTCTTCAAGCTCAGTCTTCAGCTCGAACTTGCCTGCTTCGATTTCGGCACGGATCGCTTGTAGTGCCTCACAAATCTGCTGGCATTCCTGCCCAGTTATCAGGCCGACAGCCGCCAACATTTGGGCATGGGCGATAGAGCCCTGAATGTCGTGGGCGAAGAGACGGTGGTCAAAGCTGACGCTTTCGCTGAACTGCTCGACGCGGCGATCCGTCGCCTTGGAAAAAACTCCGCTTCGGGAGGGACTGGCCAACAGCTCGACCCCTGCTTGCGCGCCTCCGCTGTCCGCCGAGCGGGGCCCAAGTTTGCTGCGAGAATTGCGACAACTCCTTTATGCTAAATGGCTTACGGCGAACTGTCAACGAGCAGAAAAGGAGCCAATACGCGCTGCTGCTCAAAGATTGGGCAGCGTCCGAACTGGTAAATTGCCGCCTAAGAGGTTTTCACCAAATTGTTCTAAACCGTTGCCGAGTTTAGTCTTATAGCCGCGGTAGAAAACGCACTCCGATCAGCGGCCCCGGCGGCTGCGTATGGCACATGTCCAAGTTGACCCCTCGCGCGAATCGTCCCTACAATCAACTGCTTGCCTCGCAACGACTTAGCGTCGAGCCGCACCGTAGAGGAACCATGCCGCTGACCGCCCATGCCCGCTGGATGATTGTCGTTTTCCTGGTCGTGGCCGTACTGCCGTGCGTTGCGCAGGAATCCGAGCCGAAGGTCAAGCTCAATCTCAAGGAACTGGGCATTTCCGGCCTGGGCGGCAACCCGGGCTTCGGGTCGAGCCAACCCGCCAAATTCTCGGCATCGTTCAAGCTCACCGAAGGCTCGCGGAAAGGCACGCTCTTGGTCAGCGCCTCGATCGAGGCCAACTGGCACGTCTATTCGATCTCGCAGCCGCCCGGCGGGCCGATGCCCACCAAAATCAAGGTGACCGAAACGGCCGACTTTAAAGTGCTCGGCCCCTTTCAGGCCGACCAACCGCCGCACGTCAAACCGCCCGATCCCAAGGGCTTCAACGTCAATTCCGAAGAGCACGAAGAGTTTGTTGCCTGGTCCGCTCCGCTGGAAATCGCCGCCGATGCCGACCCCGCGAACTTCGAAATCTCGGTCCTCGTCAATGGCCAGGTCTGCCGCAGCGGCGAGGGCGGACAATGCATCCCCTTCAGTGAGAAGCTCGCCGCCAAATTCGCTGGCTACGAGAAACCGCACTCGAACCTGGGCGAGTACCGCCCGGATTCCAAGTTTGAAGCCGAAGCGGTGCTCAGCGGCCACATCGCACCGGCTTCCGTTCAGCCCGGCGGCAAAGCCAGGCTCGTCATCACTGCCAAACCGACTCCCGGCTGGCACGTCTATGCCTACTCTCCGATCGACCCTGACCAGGCCAACAAGCCGACGCTCATCGTCTTGTCGCCCTTGCCTGCGGGCTGGACCCGCTCGCCCGTGGTCGCATCGGCCGAGCCCAAGGTGGAGCCGGCCCACGATGGCTTGCCGGAAACCTACACCCACGAAGAGCCGGTGACTTGGACGATCGATCTCTCGATCCCTGGCGATGCCGCTCGCGGCGAGCACGTGATCTCGGGCTACTTGGGCTTTCAAACCTGCAAGAACAAAGGCGGTTGCCTGCCGCCGCAGATCGTGCGCTTCCGCGCCAGCGTCCCGATCGCCGAAAAGGAAACGTCCGGCACGATCCCGCTCGAATTCTCCAAGCCGAAAAAAGCTGGCCCCATGAAGGCGCCGGGTGAAATCACCAATTACGAAGACGTCGCCAAGCTCGCCGCGGCCAGTCCTGCTCCGACCGGCAAAGTGAACTGGTCCGCCCTCGCCCCCTTCGTCGGCTTTGGCCTCTTGGGCGGGCTGATCTTGAATCTCATGCCCTGCGTGCTGCCGGTGATCGGCCTCAAGGTCCTGTCGTTCGTGCAGCAAGGGGGCGAAAGCCGCGGGCGAATCTTCATGCTCAATGTCTGGTTCGCGCTGGGTCTGTTGTCCGTGTTCCTCGTGCTGGCGACGCTCGCGGCGTTCGGCTCGCTGATTCCTGGGCTCGGCCAGAACCTCTCCTGGGGCCAGCAGTTTACCTATACCGGCTTCAAAGTGGCGATGGTCGTCGTTGTGTTCGCCTTCGCCCTCAGTTTTCTCGGCGTGTGGGAGGTGCCGATTCCCGGCTTCGCCCAATCCAGCTCGTCCAGCAAGCTCCAGCAGCAAGAGGGGCTGACGGGGGCGTTTTTCAAAGGCATCTTCACGACGCTTCTGGCCACGCCGTGCAGCGGGCCGTTTCTGGGTCCCGTGTTCGCCTTCACGCTCGCGCAGCCGCCGATCGTCACGTACATCATTTTCGCCAGCGTCGGTTTGGGCATGGCGTCGCCGTACCTTTTGATCGGGGCCTTTCCGCGCCTGGTGAAATGGCTGCCCAAGCCAGGCCAGTGGATGGAAACCTTCAAGCAGCTCATGGGCTTTGTCCTGCTGGGGACCGTTGTCTATCTCTTCGCGACGATCAACGCCGACTGGTTCATCCCGACGCTCGCCCTGATGATGGCCGTGTGGCTGGCCTGCTGGATCATCGGCAAAGTGCCGATCTATGAAAGCACCGGCAAGCAGCTCACGGCATGGGCCGTGGGATGCGCCGTGGCGGCCTTGATCGGCTGGGCGTCGTTCACTTACCTGGGACCTGTCAAGCACCTCTACGAGTGGCAGCCCTATTCGCCGGAATCGATCGCGAAACTTCAAGCGGAAGGCAAAACGGTGATGGTTGATTTCACAGCCAACTGGTGCCTCACCTGCCAGGCGAACTTCAGACTCGCGATCAACACGCACAAGGTGAAGGAGGTCGTCGAGCGTAACGGCGTCGTGCCGATGTTGGCTGACTGGACCGATAAGAACGAGACCATCAAGGTCAGACTTCAGGAACTCAACAGCAATTCGATTCCGCTCATGGCGATCTACCCGGCCGGCAAACCGGGCGAAGTGATCGTGCTCCGCGACGCCCTACTCGAATCGCACGTCCTGGCGGCACTGGCGCAGGCCGGCGCCTCGCACGATCCGACCCGGGCTGCGACCACCGAAGCCGCCGCCGCAGTCACCGCCAGCAGCAAGGGAGCGGAATAGCCCGCTGATTCGTTTCGTATGGACCAGCCAAGGAGGGTTGCGATGAAGGATGGAACCTGCACCGCGTGCGTACTCGTCCTGGGTTGCTTTAGTCTTAATACGTCGGCCCTCGGCCAAGTCTCGCTCGAACCGGCTCAGGTCGTCGAAGCCTCAGCCGCGCCCCAGCCGGAACCCAAACCGCCCGCCCCCTTCACCCCCTCGCCCGAATTTCAGGCCTGGCTGACCGACCTCGTTCGCGAGCACCTGCCGCACCAGTACGAAAGGAAGAAGAACTGGGGCCACACCGAGCGGCGCTTTACCGGCGTGTCGGTGCGGCTCGACGATGGGCGGCTCAAGACGCACCGCAAGTTTGACGACGTCAACGACAGCCGCTGGACCATGTACCGCGTGAAACTGGCCGATCCCGAGGAGCAGTTCGACGTCGAGGTCAGCCGCATGGAGGAGCTGGAAGGGGGCCGCGTGGCGATGGACCTGGCCGCGGTGGCCAGGCTCGACGTCTTTGGCCGGCAATCGCTGTGGACGCGCGGCGTGCAGGTCTTCAGCCTCTCGGCCGACGCCGACGCCAAGGTCCGCCTCACGGCGCACGCGGAAATCGCCACGCGGCTTGACCCGACCGTGCTTCCGCCCGACGTCCATCTGGCCCCCACGATCACGTCTGCCAAACTCGAAATACTCGATTTTCGCCTCCGCCGCATCAGCCAGGCCCACGGCCCGCTGGTCCGCTCGCTCAGCCACACCGTCCGCGAAGCGCTGGAAGACAAGCTGGCCGAGGACAACGAAAAGCTCGTCGCCAAGCTCAACAAGTCGCTCGCCAAGCAGCAGGGGAAGCTCAAACTCTCGCTCACCGAAATTATGCAAGCCAGGTTGTCCGCAGCTCGGCAGGAGGCTCGCCCTCCCGAGCCAGCGACTTCGCGTCTCCGGTAGTACCTCAGCTAAGCACCTGCGCGTTCCGTCACGGCAACCGCTCGTCAAGTTTTGCAGGATCTTGCGAGCAATTGAAGATCGAGTAAATCGTTACTGTACCCGATTGGAATTCGTAGTAGATCGCGAACGGAAATCGCCTTACGAGGGCTTGTCGAAATTCTTTCTTGTGGCAGGCATACATTTCGGGGGATTCGCGAATTCGCGCAATCGTCGCGTCCACTTCGGTTACAAACTCAAAACCCAGCCCTGCCAGTTTGCTTTCGTACCAACTGCGGCCTTGTTCCAGTTCCAGCAGGGCAAGCTGTTCAATAACAACGAGACGAGCTTTAGCCATTGCCCAGACCCAAGCGCTTTCGAACCGTCTCCCACGGAATCAGACGCGCAGGGTCTCGTTCAGCTGCCGCTTTGCGCCGATCGAGTTCGGCGACCAAGGAGTCGGGCATCGAAACCGGATGCTCCGACTCGTCAATGCTGTCCCAAAGTACGCCAATTAGCTCTAACTTTTCGGGCACGTCCAGAGTTAGCAGATAGTTCAACTCGCTGCTCATAACCACCTCAATTCAATCCGGGTCGTATCGACATCCTATTTTACTCTACCGTGTCGCTGGCTTGGCAACCGCCTTCAGCGCCTCGGCCAACCCCGGCACCTGGTCCTGCCCGCTGGGGACGCTGAAATCGGCCCCTTTGAACGCCTCGCCGATCGGCTCGTAGCGGCCCCCCAGGTGCTTGGCCAGAAACGCCTCGGTGATCGCGTAAAACGCAAAGTTGTTCTCCGGCCGCGCAAAACCGTGCCCCTCGTCGTGCACCAGCACATACGTCACCGGGATCTTCTTCTCGTTCATCGCCTTGACGATCTGGTCGGCTTCGGACTGCTTGACGCGCGGGTCGTTTGCCCCTTGGCCAATCAAAAGGGGCCGCTTGATCTTCTCGACGAAAAACAGCGGTGACCGCGAATCCAGAAACTTTCGCCCCTCCTCGGTCGTCCAGTCTCCGAGGAACAGCTTCATCACCGGCATGAATGGGTACCAATACGGCGGCGCGTTGTTGATCAGCGTGACCAGGCTCGACGGCCCGACGATATCGACGCCGCACGCAAACACATCGGGCGTCACCGTGAGGCCGACCAGCGTCGCGTAGCCGCCGTAACTCGCCCCCATGATCGCGACCTTGTCCTTCTCGGCGATCTTCTGCTCCACGGCCCAATTCACGGCATCGACAAGATCGTCGTGCATCTTGCCGGCCCACTGGCGCCGCGCCTTGTGCAAGAACTCCTTTCCGAAACCCGTCGAGCCGCGGTAGTTGACCGCCAGCACCGCATAGCCCCGGTTGGCCAGGAGCTGATGCTCGGGGTTGTAGCCCCAGTCGTCGCGGGCCCACGGGCCGCCGTGCACGTTCAGAACCAGCGACACCGGCTGGTTCGGCCGCCCGTCGCCGTCGGGATCGCTCCACTTCGGCAGCGTCAGATAGCTCACCAGGTCCAGGCCATCGCGCGACTTGATGATCACCGGGTGCATCTTCACCAGCGGCAGTTTTTCCAGCTCCGGCTGGCTGGTGAAGAGGAATTTTGACTTCCGCTCGGGCACGCGGTCGTAGAGATAGAACCGGACCGGACCGTTATCCATCACGTAGGCGACGGTCCAGCGCTTGTCGTCGAGCGTGCGCCCCGTGATCTGGATTTCGCCGTCGGCCACGGTCTTCAGATAGTCGAGATCAGGCTTGATCGCGGGGTCAACGATCTTCCACTCAGTGCGCTCGTAGGTGAAGCTGACCGCCTGCACGTTCTTTTCGGTCGGGTGGGTCAGGGCGCCGCCGACGTCGGCCTTCGGGTCCTCGGCGATCATCGTTTGCTTGCCCGTCGCCAGCTCGATCGACGTGAGCGCCGACGTGTTCCGGTCACGGCTGTCGATGAAATACAGGTGCTGGCCCGTCTTGTCGAAGCCGGCCGGACCCGTGGTCATCGAATCCTGCGGCGAGATCTTGATCATCGGTTCCCACTTGCCCCCCTCGGCCGGCTTGAGCAGCTCCTGGCCGGCGTCGGGCGTCGTCTGCATGGCGAACCGCACGCGGAAATCGTCATCGGTCAGAAAGCCGTCGAAACCCGGATTCTCCTGCACGAGCTTCCGCTCGCCGGTCACCAAGTTGACGCGGTGAATATCGTGATACCGCCGCTCGCCCCGGTCGTTGATGCCGACCAGAATCTCCTCCGGGAACTTCTCGCTCACCCCCTCGATCTGCGCCGCAATCTTGGCAATCGGCGTCAGGTCCTTGATCTCGCCCGAATCGAGATTGATCGAATAGACGTGGTCGTCCTCGTCGCCGTTCTTGTCCTGCGTATAGAGGATGTGCTTGCTCGTGTACGCCCAGGAGTAGCTCACCACGCCGCGATGCTTGTCGAACGTCACCGGCTTGGCCTTGGCCGGATCGTCGTCGGGGCTGACCCACACATTGAGCACTCCCTCGACGGGCGCGACATACGCCAGCCGCTTGCCATCGGGGCTGAGTCGGGCCCGGGCCTTCTCGGGATTGCCGAAAAACTTGGCCCGCGGAATGAGCGGCACATCGTCCGGCCCGGCAGCGCGAACGATGGTTCCGAAGGCGGCCAGCGCGAGCGCGAGCGACAAGAGTTGGAATGGTCGATTCATCCGTGCGTCTCCCGAGCGAGTCAAGAACTTGGGTATCGTGTCAGGATAGCGGTGGGATATGGCGGCGGCTACCGCGGCGTCTCAGTCGTACCACACGGGACGCTTATTTGATCGCCTTCGGACCGCAACGGCGGAGATCCCGCGGCCGCACGCAAGGCGATACGGCGCCCGCCGTCACGCATTTTGCCTTTCTAGCCATTTCTCGAACGGCGTCGTCGTCCGGGTACTTCGCTAAAGCCAGCCGCACAATTTCGCTGGCTCGCTCTTCGTTTCGCAAATACCGTTGAGCCGAGCAAAGAGTTGTAAAGTGCCATGCTTCGTCGAAGCGATTGGTGGAACAATCGAGAAAGTGCAGGCCTGGCGTGGAAGCGGTCAACCGGTCTAAATGCAAGGCTGCGAGAATCTGAAAGGAAGTCAAGGGGATGTTGCCGGGGTGCCGTTCAAGACACCTCGAGGAAAACTCATGGAGAGCTTCATGCTGCGTCAGACCGCTTAATGCGCCGCATTTGATTTCTGCGAAAGCCACGATCCATCCGTCTTTAAGATTCACAGCGCCTGCGGCTTGTAGCCTTTCCAAGCGATCCGCGATATCCAGCGCCTCCTGGTAACGCTCCAGCCACAAGAGAGCGAGCGCCTGCCAGTACTGAGCACGAACGTCGTTTTCCCGCTTTTGACAGATTTTCAAAACGGTTTCGTAGTCACCAGTCTCCAAGAGCTTCCTCAACTGCCGCTCAATGTAGCGCCACAGGTACGCGACGAATTTGCTTCTCAGCCAATTGAGCATCGGATTCCAAAGTGGCTGTACGGCGACGAGAATTCCCCAAGCAAATCTAGCTTGCGGCTGGCCGAGGGAATGGATGCCGGCAGGCCGAGAAATCAGGGGAAAAGGCCATCCAATTTGCAATTCCTGCTTTGCAATTTGCATTCAATGGATGTTGCCAGCCGTGTCCGACCGGACCAATTGCAAAATGCGAAACAGGAATTGCAAATCGCAAAATGGGTCCGACCAGACCGGGACCACGTTTGGTCCCGGCTAAGGGCAAGATAAAGAATGCCGGGTTCCACTGCTGGCTGGCCCAGCAGTGCCCGCGCGAGCTAATTGCTCTGGGCCGCGGCTTTGGCCTTGTTCTTGGCCTTTTGGCCCTTTTTCTTGGCGTTGGGATTGGGACGCCAGCGGGGCTCTTCCTGCTCGGCGTTCCAAGCGGCATAAAGCTTCTGGAGCTCTTCAACCTTCCTGGGCTCGGCTGCGGCGAGGTTTTTCGACTCGCCGATATCAGCCGCCAGGTTGATCAGTTCGGCTGGCTTCGTTTTACTCGCCGGGCTGCCCTGCTCGTTGCCCACGACCAGCTTCCAATCGCCGTGGCGAATGGCCCACTGCTCGCCAAACCGCCAATAGAGCGTCTCGTGCGGCTTGGCCTTGTTCTCGCCGGTCAAATACGGCAGCAAATTCACGCCGTCAAGCTTCCAGGCCGGATC
>JAKEHX010000396.1 GCA_022614795.1 Planctomycetaceae bacterium
AACGACTACGAGTACCTGCTCTTCGAGGACAGGAAGGCCGCCGGCTTTGAGCCGATGGAGCAGCGGAGCGGCTATAGCGCGGGCTCCAAGGGTCTGCCGGCCTACGTCGAATATCGCGACAACCGCGTGGCATTCTTCGTTCGCTGGCTGGCCCGCGGCAAGCACTCGGTCAATTACAGGATGCGAGCCGAAATTCCCGGCAAGTTCGCGGCCCTGCCGACGCGAGCCTCGGCGATGTACGCCCCCGAGCTGAAAGGCAACTCAGACGAGATCAAGCTGAACATCGTCGATTAACTGTTCCTAGCCGGGACCAAACCTGGTCCCGGCGATGCGTGAAAAGACGTCAACTCTCGGTTCTCCGGGAGCAAGTTTGCTCCCGGCTATTGGAGGTAACCATGCGCTCCGTCGTCGTTTGCGCGGCGTTGGTCGTCGCCGCGTCCGCCCATGCCGAATCGCTGCCCTCGTTCCACCTGCCGCGGGCAGTTCAGGCGGCAAAGAGCATCATCGTCGTCGAAGACGGCAAGATCGCCGAAGTCTGGGCCGGGGATGCCAAAGTGGGCACACCACATGGGCCAGAAGCGAAGCGTGGCTCGATCAACGTCGTGTATGGCTGGCGGCCGGTTCTCGCGGAGGATGACAAGCTGATCGATCAGGAGCTGGCCAAAAAGGGACTCAAGCGCGTCGGCTCGGTAAGCGGCAAGCGGATGGTTTTCTTTAACCTTTCTGAACCTTACAGGGGCATCGCCCAGATGCTCAGCCGCGATCGCACCTATACCACCGTCTGGCTCGAAGACGGTCAGGCATTCGCGATCCAACAGTGGATGAATCCAGGGCCGGCCGATATGCGGTCGCTTGACATGACCGAGGCCGAGCTCAAGCAGGCCGTGCTCGACCTGCGCGAAGTGGGCCAAAAAGTGGCCAAGATTGACGAGGAAGAAGATGACGCGAAGCGCTCCGCGGCCCTCGTGGCCCTGCTCAAGCCGGGCAATCGCTGGTGGAATGACGAGGTGAAGGCGGCGCTGCGAATCCGCAGCAAGCAGGCTTGGCCGGCGATCGAGCCGCTGATTCGCGACGAGAAGTATCTGCCGCTGCACGGCGAATTGATCCGTCTGGCTTACGAATTTGCCAAAGCAGACGCCCGGCCGCTGTTTGAAACGGTGCTGGCTGCGGAAAACGAGTACTTCCGCCAGCTCGACGTCGCGCGCACGAAATACGACCGCGAAAAGCCGCCTCACTTGTATCACGAGCAGCGCCGCTCTGCCGCTCAGTGGGCGATCGACAGTAGCCAATGAAGGCCGTGGAGCAAACACTCGTGCGCCGCGCGGCGCACGAGCGTTACAACGCGCGGCAATGCGTCACCTTCGCCCATCGCGCCGCTGGAGCGCGTTGTCAAACACGAAATCGGCGAGGTCGATGCCACAGTTCACCCCCTCCTGGGCGTCGAACTGCCAGTGGATGCCGAGGTAAATGCGGCTCTGGGCGTTCTCCTCGATCGCTTCGCTCAGCGACCGGAACCGCCGCACGACCCGCGGCCGCACGTTGCCATCCTGGTCGGCGTTGATCCCGTTCAGCTCGTCCGACATGAACGCGAACGGGATTCTGTCCTGGCCGTAGAAGTTCTTCACCGTCCACAGTGCCGCCGCGCCGAACGTGGCGTGGCCGGAGGCGTAGGCGGGGAAAGGCGGCGTGAAGTTCGGGGCGCCCGCCGGGCCGTTGGTGAGCGGAGCGCCCAGCGGGTTCCAGAATAGATCGCCGTCGGTCTGGTCGTTGCCGTCGTCATCACCCTCGCGAATGCCGACAATCGGCCGCCAGAAGTCATACAAGTATTTTCCTCGCCAGCAGCTGATCCCCGCATCGGCCATGGCCAGGTTCACCAGCACCAACAGCCGGGCATTTTCCTCCGACGTGTTTTCTTTCTTTATGGCGATCACGCGCACGATCTGGTTATAGAGTCGCGGCGGCGTGCCCAGCCCGGGCCGCCCGTCATATGCCCAGTAGAGGCCGATCTCGGTCTGCTCGGGCGAGCGGATCGTCGGAGTCGTGATCCCGTCGCCGCCTAAGAGGATTAGCTCCTGGTAGGCGTCGGCGTACTCTTGCGACGCGAGCGGGGGCGGCGGAGGCGGAACGAAGTCGTCGATGTCATCGGCCACGAACGGAGCGACGTTGCCCCACGCCGGCCCGAGGAAACCTTGGTTGGGGTTGTTCGGGTCCACGCGGTGGCGCCCCGGCTGGTTGACGGGGGCGTAGTTCGACGGAGCATCCCAGCCGTCATCGGCCCGCTCGGCCAGGATGGCCTCGGCGACCTTGCGACCCAGTTCCAACCCCTTCATGCGGCTCTCTCCGCGGCGGATCTTGTCCAACCAGCGATCCAGCGCCTCGTCAAACGCATCCGTCCGCTGCGGGTAGAGCGCGACGAGCGTGTGATAGGCGGCTGCCGTGACCGCGGCCCGACGGTCGGCCTGGTCATACCCTCGCAGCTCCGTCAGATAGGGCCGGTGGTTGTGCGTGATGGAGTTGAGGGCGTCGAACATGGCCGCCGAGACAATCGCAAAGGCCCGGCTTGCGCGGGTTGGCCCTCCCTGATCGGGCGCCGCCCGCGCGTGGTCCGCCGCATCTGCGTCGAGCAATTCCGCATTCCAAGAGAGCACCACGTCGCTGGAGCGAGTTCCGCGATCGACGACAATGTCCTCCGGCTGCGCCTTCGCAGGAAGGAGGGCCAACACAGCCATCCCAGCGATGCAACGCCACTTCTCCCGCCTCATTTCCGTTCTCCTTGTCACGTGGTTGAAATTGCGGCAAGGCCGCACATGATGCTTGCGAAGCACGCTTTGGATCGCAAGAGTAGTAGGCACACGCCGTGTGCCCCTGTCAATCGAGTTCCGCGGGCGGATGGCATGCCGGCCATCCCATTAGATCCAGAGGAAACCCTGAAATGCTGACGACGTTGCTGGTCGTTGTCCTTGCCCCCCTTCAGGTTGAACTGCCCGCCGCCAGGCCAGTGCCGCGGATGCAAGTGATTCCGCTGCCGGGCGGCCAGGCGAGCATCGAGCGTGACGGGCGCGAGATCTGCCGGTATTGGGCGGGCCCGGAGCTGCGGCGGCCGTTCCTGTTTCCGCTGACGGGGCCCAGCGGCAAATCGCTGACGCGAATGGGGCATCCGCGCGACCCCAACGGCCACAGCCATCACAACTCGGTCTGGGTGACGCATCACGATGTGGGGGGCGTGGCGTTTTGGAACGACGCTCCCGGCAGCAAGGGACGGATCGTCCAGCGGCGGGTCGTTCGGTATGAAGACGCCGACGGCGAGGCGCTCGTTGAGGTGGTGAATGCCTGGCAAGACGACGCGGGCAAGACGCTGCTCGAGGAACAGCGGGCGATGCGGTTTCGTCCCCAGGACGGCGGCCAGTGGCTGCTCGTTTTGGACCTGGCGTTCACCGCGCCGAAAGAACCGGTGACGCTGGGCAAGACGAACTTCGGCATGATCGGCGTGCGGATGGCCAAGACGATCGGCGTGCACGACGGCGGCGGTACCATCCGCAACAGCGAAAGCGGCGTGAACGAGGCGGGCGTCCACGAGAAGCCGGCCCGCTGGGTCGATTATTCGGGGCCGATCACGCCCAATGCTCGCGAGGGAATCACGCTCTTGGATCACCCGACAAATCCCAATCATCCGACGGTGTTTCACGTCCGCGACGACGGCTGGATGGGGGCCGCACTGACCTTTGCAGCTCCGCGGACCATCGAGCCGGGCCAGCCGCTGAAACTTCGCTATGGCCTGTGGGTACATGCCGATGTGCCCAAGCCGGAGTCAATTGACGAGCAATTCGCGGAGTTTGCGAAGATTGGGGATCCGCCGACGAAGAAGGAGTGAGTGGTCATTTGTCATTGGTCATTGGTCATTGGTCATTGGTCATTGGTCATTGGTCATTGGTCACTGGTTACTGGTTACTGGTTACAAAACATATGAATAATTGATAAGGTACTAAGTACTGAGTACTGAGAGGTTGTGAATCTTTCGTAGCTGAAGTCGCCAGACTTCAGGTTTTTCCGCGGATTCGGAACTCTGGCGAGTTCCGCTACGGGATTCATTCAC
>JAKEHX010000397.1 GCA_022614795.1 Planctomycetaceae bacterium
AGTCCCGCTGCCCATCTCCGTCCAGATCGGTCTGACAAAGATGGTCGGGATGCGACAGTTGTGCCAGGCCGCCCAGTTTGTGCTCGTGGGGATTTGCCGCCAGCCAGGAGACCGTCCCCAATTGCATGTCGCACCAGGCAAGCTCGCTCTGCTGCGATGTTGAGCCAGGCAGGGCGAGGATGTGGGCGACGGCCAGTCCGGCTCGTGCATCGGCCGGCCAGGGCGGCTCGGAGCGAATGAAACGACCAGGCTTTGACTCTGGCTGGCGGGCGGGCGGGGGAAACACCAGGCGATCGGGCGCCAGACGACGGTAGTATTCTGTGACGTCGCTGCGGCGCGGCATCGCCAGGTCGGTGCGCCCCGAGAGCAGATAGAATTCGTAGCCGCGCTCGACCTCATGCGGCCAGCGGTCCTTGGGAAAACTGCCCGGCGGCGGAACCGCATGGCATCCGCCGCAAAAACGCTCGACTTGCGGCCGCACCGCATCAAGATCGACCGCCGGCTGAAGGGCAGCAACTGGCGCCGGCGCGCGATCATGCCCGCAACCCGCAAGGCCGAAACCTGCGGCCACGAGCAGGGCGAAACTCACACTGATTCGTTTGATACGTTGCACGCCACTGCATTCTAGGTAGTGCGGGACGCCGGCACAGCCAGGAACGCACCCGCTATTTGTCGTTTCGGTTGGTCGCATCGGGCTGCGGACCGTACGGCTTGGGCGTCGCGAGCGGCTGCAGGGCGGCGGCCGACCGCAGCCAGACATCGGCGAGGTCCGGCCGATCCAGTTCTTTGGCCAGCGCCGCGAGGCGCAGCCTGACCTGGACGTCATGGGGGCGGTCCCAGGCAACCTGGTGCAAATCGGCGAATTCCTTGCGCACTTCGCGAATCTGGTCCGCCAGCTTCTGCTCGGCGTTGCCACGGTCCTGCTGGCCCAGCTGGGTATAGGCCTGCGCCAGCTTGAAATGCGCCAGGTAGTCCTTGGGGTGCGCCTGCGTAGCGCGCCGGAACACGTCAACCGCCGCCGGCGTTTTGCCTTCCTCCAGCAAGATGGTTCCTTGCAGCACCAGGGCATCCAGATTCGCTTGATCTTGATAAAGAACGGCCGCGAGTGATTCTTTGGCACTCGGCACGTCACCCAAGGCATGCTGGCACTGGGCCCGCACGACGCTCACTTCGACCGTAGCAGGACAAGGTGCTAGCGTCGCCAGGGCATCCCGAAATCGCCAAAGTTTCTGTTGACAGACCGCCAGCTCCTGGCGCACATCCACCCAATCCGGCTGGCCGTCCTTCCGGCGGAGCGATTCCTCATAGCAAGCAGCGGCGTCGCCGTAACGCTCATAGTCCTTGTAAATCAGCCCCAGCAGGCGGTGAGGACGGTGGTCGCTGGGATCGAGGTCCGCAGTACGCTTCAGGTGGTGCAATGCATCGTGGTTCGCCCCCAAGTCGTAGTAAGAAGCCGCGAGCCAACGATGGGCTTCCACGGCATTGGGCTCTTCCCTGAGGACTTTGTGCAAGGCAGCTTGGGCCTCGACGTGGCGGCCCAGATGATACCAGGCCTGGCCGATCAGCTTCAGAGCCGAGATTTTTAGGTCCGCGTGGTCTGCGACTTCTTGCAGCTCATCCAAGGCGGGATAGTAGTATCCTTTCTTGAGGAGCATCGCACCGCGGAGCAAAGTTGCCTGCGAATGATGCTTCCCGGACGACCTGAGTTCCGCCAGGTATTGCCGCGCCACCGCAAGGTCCTCGCGGTCCACCGCCGCCAGTGCCGCTTGGAAGGGATCGGTCTGGCGGTCGCGAAAGTTGCACCAGAGAGCGAAAAGAGCGGCGGCTACGAAGAGCGAAAGGGCCGCGACGACCAGCAGCCAGCGGGAGCGAGAAATGCCCCTGCGCACGGAACCAGGCTGGCTGCTGGTGGGGGCCTGGCTGGCCCGCGCTTCGGTTAGCTGTGCCTCGGTCACTTGCGCCTCGTCCGGCGATTTTCGATCAACGCGGCACCTGCCTGGAAAACCCGGAGGAGGAGCCGGTTGCTACCGGTTCTATCAATGTAACTTGCCCGGAAAGGGACGAGGCGTCGATCTTTTGGACGGCCCCGGCAGGCCAATGGATGACCAGCGAATGCGGCTGAACCTGATCCGGCAAGGCGAAATTCAAAGCACGGGAGCTATGCGAAAGATAGCTCCCGCCGCCCGTAACCTGACGGACCAGAGTTCCTGCGCTCGTTTTGAGCTCGGCGCGTGCTCCCACAGCGTCTCGATTCGAACGCGTGCCGATCAACACCACAGACAGCCACCGATTGTGAACGTGGAACTCGTTCACGAGCAGCGCCAGCGGCTCGTTCAGATGGGAGATCGCAACATCCAAGTCGCCATCGCTGTCATAGTCGGCCGTCGCCAGCCCACGGCCCTCGTGAGGCTCGTCGAAATAGCTGCCCGAGGCGGATGGAGCGCGCTCAAAGCGTTGCCCGTCGTACTGAAGCAACAATGGAAGCTGTCGACGGGGGGATATGCTCGGGAACTTGATGACGTGGCCGTTCGCAATCATCAAATCCTGGTCGCCGTCGGAATCGAAGTCCTCGCAGGCGGTGCCGAAACCGACGAACAAGCCGGCCAGATTGGTAATCCCCAATCGTTGACTTACATGCAGAAATTGCCCGTTACCTTCATTGCGATACATCGCGAATGACTCGCGTTCGTAATTCGTAACCCAGATGTCGGGCTTTCCGTCCCGATTAAAGTCGCACAGGTCCACGCCCATGCTGCCGTTGGGAAGTCCGTTGTCATCGACTGCAACTCCCCGCGAGACTCCTGATTCTTCGAACCGACCCTCCCCATCATTGAGATAGAGAAAGTTTTCGGTCGTGTCATTGGCCACGTAGATGTCGACGTCCCCGTCGGGCTCGATGTCGCACAGTAGCACGCCGAGCCCTTTTCCATCAGCGCGAAGTCCCGCGAATGACGACGAGTCGCGAAAGGCACCGTCGCCTTGGCTGTAGTACACGCTGTGGGGCAATGGTTCAAAGGTTTGCGGCGGACAGATGTCTCGGTCACCCGCATCGGTGCCCTGACAAAAGGGATGGTTCTGAAACGACCAGTTCACATAGTGCGCCAGATAAAGGTCAAGGTTTCCATCGCCATTCAGATCGGCCCAACCTGCACTCGTACTCCAAAGCGAATTGGCAATGCCTGCCGAGCGGGCAATTTCGCGAAAAGTCCCATCGCCCATGTTCTGCCACAGCTGGGGCTGGCCGTACCCAGTAACCAGGAAATCCAGAAAGCCGTCGTTGTCAAAGTCCCCGATTGCCACACCATGAGAATACAAGGCGGTGGACTCGATTCCGGCGCTACGGCTGACAGCGGAAAACCCGTGGCCGCCAAGATTTCGATAAAGCGCCGATGCACAACCAGAAATTGATTTGTCCGCGGTCAGCTTTCCGCCCCCGGTAACAATCAAATCCAACCAGCCGTCGCGATCAAAATCCGACCACGCGACGCCACCACCCATCGATTCGAGAATCGTGCAATGATTGGCTTCCGAACCGTTCACATAGGTGAATTCCATCCCCAGCGATGCGGCACGATCGGTGAATAGGCAGGCATTGGCCGTGGCCGCATTATCTGGGGAGTGATGCGGAACTACCGCGGCGGGCGCGATGGGCGACGACTGCTGTCTGCAGCCGGCCGCGATCATCGATGCGGCAACGACCCATGCTGCAAGCTTCTTCACCCTGAAAAAGAGGCGAATCAATGGGCTATCCCTGCTCGTCGACTGGGAGAGTGGAAGGGGGGGCGGGATGCTGACCAGCGATTTGTTGATGCCGTCGCGCCTGGTCCGGCTGGCCGATTCGAGTATAAAACTCAGCCAGTCCTCGATGGGCCGCCTGATGGTTGGGATCGATTTGCACAGCGCTTTTAAGCCAGGCCGCACCGGCGGGCAGCAGGCCCTGCTTCATCAGGATCAGCCCGGCTTCGCAGCGCAAATCGGCATTGTTTGGCTCCGTAGCGATGCGGCGCGTGACACTGACCAGGCGCGTGTGCTGGTCGGTCAGCTCGCGGGCCGCATTGCGATGCCGCTGGGCCTCTTGATCGTCGCCCACGGTGGCCAAGGCGGAGGCCAACGTCAAGTGGCTCTTCGCTTCGCGCGGATCGAGCGCCACTGACTTCTCCAAGAAGTAAATCGCGCGGGCGTCGTCCCGTTCCTCCAGGGCGGCCTGGCCCAGCCTGGCAAGGGCGGCGGCGGCCTTGCCGGGAGTCAAATCGAGCAATAGGGCATCGTACAGGAGTGCTTGGGACTGGTCGCCAAGTCCCTGGCGAGCGCGACACTCCGCCAGGCCCAGCAGGGCCTCGGCATTTTCGGAGTCCTGGTCCAGGCACGCTTGGAAGAGCCCTGCGGCCGAAGTCAGATCCGACAGTTCAAGCCGTAATTGCGCGAGCTTGAGGCTGGCTTCGGCGTGGCGCGGCCGCAGTGCGAGGACCTGCTCGTACTCCTCCATGGCGGCCTCGCGCTTCTCGATCCGCTGGTAAAGGTCGGCCCGCCAAAGATGCGGCAGCGGATTGTTTGGCTGCCAGTCGCCCCAGAATTTGAGGCACTTGAGGGCATCCGCGATGTGATAGGAAGCCAGGTAACCGCGGGCCATGCTTTCGTAGATTTCCTCGGCGCTTGTGTCATCGACTCCCGCCTGCAATCGCTCGGCCAGCTGGCCCTCCAGGCTCTTGATCTGGCCCCCTTGCGCCTGGAGCAGCAGTTGCTGTAAACGCACCTCTTCGCCATTCCAGCCATACTCGGCCGCGCGGGCCAGATGCTGTTCGGCTAGGACTGCATTCCCGCTGCGGCGGTAGGCGCGACCGGCCAGATAATGCCACTGAGCCGAGTTCTGGCCGCGCTGGTCGGTGCGCTCGAGCATGGCAATCGCGCTCTGCCAATCGCCGCTGCGCAGCGCCCGATCGACCGCCGAGAGGCGATACCAGTGCCACATCCTCCCTGACAGGCAGGCCAGCAGAATCAAACTGCCGGCGAGAATCGCTAGTAGAATGGCTCGTCTTCCGGAAGGCCACAGCCGCCCGGGGATCCACAGCCAGCTACGGCGATCGAGAGCCATCGGAAAAGCGAACGACTAGTCCGTAAGCTCGAAGTTGAATTCTTTCTTGTCGGCCGACACTTCCGCCGTCAAGCCGCCTTGCACCACGGCGTACTTTGTCGGAATCTCGGACTTCGACTGCGACATCTTTCCCGCCGATGCCATTTTCATCATGTCTTCGGGTGTCGGGTTTGCCGGCAGCCCAGCCGGTGCAGACGCCTTGGAGATCGTTACCTTATGTTTTCCGGCCAGAACCCCCGGCTTGCCGTTGGTTTGCATGGCAAACTTGCCCGCTGCATCGGTCGTCCCTGTACCGGGTATTCCGGAGTCTGGCACGAAGACCACGGAGGCTCCCTCCACCGGCTTGCCTTGATAGGTGACCAACCCTGCCGCAGGGAGGAGCGTCAACCCATCTCCACAGCCGGTTGCCAAAAGCGTCACCAGGCTCGCTACGAACGTCGCCGTCAAAAAGCGGATCACAAAACAACTCCTTCGAAATCCTGATTCAAATCAGATCGCACGAAGTCGCTCCACGTGCGATCTGGATTGCCAAATAACTCACCACGCAACAGCCGCACGAGGTGCACTACTGGTTCGCCACCGGAAGTCCTTCAGCCTTGCCACCCAGTCGCTGATACGTCTCATGATCAATGGTTTGAGCAAGAAGCCTCACGCTTCCGTCACCCATGAGGAACTGTGCGCCAGCGGGATGCCTGGAGCGAAAGCCCCAAGAAAAATTCCAGTTGTTCTTGAGCACGCAGGCGGGATGCGTGACACCGGGCTTTCCTGTGTCCTGCGCTGTGTTGCCGGTGTAGCAAGTCGTCAGATTGTTGATTGGAACGACCGTAGACGCATGGGCATTGTTCATGGCGTTGAAATACCAGTTGCCGCCGCCGACATGGTCGGTGCACACGGGCAGAATTTCACCGACAAAGAGGGTGTTCGACAATCCGTCGGTCACCTGAGCGAATTTGCAACCCCCCGCGGCGCGCGAAAACACACCTCCAATCTGCGATTGAAATGGGCAGTTTCCGTGGCCGCACGAGAGATTTCCGCTGCCGTCACGGAGCCATTTGGCGAAAGTCTCCCAAGGTTGGCAAGAGGTGTTATTCGAGGGCGTGGAGTGCGAACCCATGCTTCCACAATAGCTGCCATAAAAATCGGCGTTCATGGGGTCAAACGAATTTGACAACGACTCGCTGGTGTCCGATGGGCAACGAGCATAGGCGACCTTGACAGAACGAACCCTGGGAAACCGCGGAGTGGCGGGATTCGGGTTGCCGGCGTCATTATTCCCCAGTCGCCAATCGAGCGGGTGGATGCTGGGACTGGCCTGTCCCGAACTGAAATTGATCTGATCGTAAAAGGGCTGCTGCTCGGCGAACGGCAGAATGGAGACTTGCCAGCTAAGTTGTGGCCAGCTCCAGTTGTTGCCACCAGGCGGCATGAAGTTGTATACGTCGTGGTAGTTATGGATGGCCAAACCGTACTGCTTCAGGTTGTTCGAGCAGTGGCTTCGCCGCGCGGCTTCACGGGCCGCTTGGACTGCGGGCAATAGCAGCGCGACCAGGACGCCGATGATCGCAATCACGACCAGCAATTCGACGAGGGTGAACGCTCGTTGGGAAAAGGAGAGGCGTTTCAAGGAACTGCTCCTATGAGAAAAATGAAAAAAAGCTAGCAGCATCCGGTGCCGCTTGATATCGGCGTCACCATTTAACATACGGACGCACAGTTGTGTGACTATTACTTAAACAGTCCTTGTCGTAATCGGTTTCGGCTGCACGACTGAATGTCGTGCCGCCGCACCAGAAGGTGTTATCGCAAGCCCAAGTAGAAAAGTCAAGAATTCACGAAGCTATTGTGGATTTTTGGCTAACGGCCTAGCCCGATGGAATTTCGCTGGCGGTCGGTGCGCTGATTCAAACAAATTCGCGAGTTTAGTCCTCGTAGATGCTGCAATGAACCGCAAAGGCTAGTTCTTTTGGGTAGCCACGTGAGAGTGATTGAACAAGTCGTCGGGGCCGCACTTGCACTTTGTCGTTTCTCCCCGCTCCGCTACATTACCCAGTCAAGGATGTCTTTCGCAGCCCCGCGAGAGGATTTTCGGTCGATAAAACGACAGCAGGGCGAGCGCAGGGAGGTGCTCATGGCCGGCCAACATTTCCGCTTTCTTCACGCGGGGGACTTCGCGCTGCATGAGCCGGTGGTCCCTCTGGCCGATGCCCCCCAAGCGTTGCGTGACCTGTCGATCGATGCTCCTTATCTGGCGGCCGAGCGCGTCATTAGCACGGCGATTGAGGAGCGCGTCGATTTTGTCGTTCTGTCGGGCAACCTGGTCGATCTGGCGCTGGCCACGCCGCGTGCCATTACGCTCCTCGTCGAACAATTCCAGCGGCTTGATACGCATGGCATTGCCGTCTATTGGGCGGGGAGCAAGCACGACCCGCCGCAGGACTGGCCGACCGTCGCCAGGCTGCCCAAGAGCGTACAGGTCTTTTCGTCCCTGGAATCGGAGGAGTTGTCGCACTTTCGCGGCGACCGGCCGGTGGCCAACCTCATCGGCCGCTCGTGGCACGGAACGACGCTGGCCAATATCGGCAAGGTGACGAGCGATACCGACGGGCTGACGACCATTGTCGTCGCCTCCGGCCAGGGCGACACGGACGAATTGCTCGAACAAGAGGTCGATTACTGGGCCCTCGGAGGCCAGCCGCAGCGGCAATCGCTGGGCAGCGCCCACCGCGTGTTGCACTATGCAGGCAGTCCGCAGGGCCGTTCGCTCGCCGAGTGCGGCGCCCACGGCTGCACGCTGGTGCATGTGGCCAGCGACCGGACGCTGCGGACGCAGTTCATTTCGACCGATCTGATTCGCTGGCATAGCGAAGCGGTCCAGGTCGAGGACAACGCCACCCGCAGCGACGTTCACAAGCAACTGGCCGAGCGGGTGAAGGCTCTCCGCGCGCACGCCGAAGAGCGTCCGCTGCTAGTGAACTGGAAGCTGCGGGGGATCGAGCACCTCGCCCGCCCGACCAAGCGGCACGAGCTGGCCGCGGAGCTGCTCGCCTGGCTGCGCAAGGAGTTCGCCCCCGCCAAGCCGACGCTGTGGTCGGTCGGAGTCGAATTCGAATCGCCCGTCTTGCCAGGCGAGTGGCTCGAAGAGGACTCGATGGTCGGCGACTTCCTCCGCAGCCTCAAGTTGCTGGTTGACGCCGAAGAGAAGGATATCGAACTGGCAGAGCACGTGCCGCAGGCGTTTCGCACGCCGGAGCTGGCGGCCCTGCGCCAGTGGACCGCAGCCGACCATCGCGAGATTCTCGAGGAGGTGGCTTTGACTGGAGCACATCTTTTGGGAGCGGACGACCGGGACACGTAGGACAAGCAATTGGCTTGTCTGCAATACGGCAGGCAGGATGCCACGAAATTCGGCAGGGAGTTGCCGAGATGAAACTGAAGAAGATCGACATCGACGGCTTTGGGGTGTGGAACGGCCTGGTGATCGACGACCTGGCCGACACCACCACCGTCGTCTACGGCCCCAACGAGGCGGGCAAGACGACGCTGATGCAGTTCGTCCGGGCCGTCCTGTATGGCTTCACGCCCGAGCGCCGCAAAAAATATCTGCCGCCTGTGAACGGGGGCAAACCGGGGGGCCGGCTGCTGTTGGCCGATGCCGTCGGCCAGTTTCACATCCACCGCACCGCCAGCCTGACCGACCTGCCCGACGACGCCGGCCCCCTGGCGATCATCGACGACCGGGGGGAGCCGCGCGATCCGCAGAAGCTCAGCGACCTCGTCGATGGCGTTGATGAGCCGACCTACAACAACGTCTTCGCGATCGGCCTCAAGGAAATCCAGGAGCTTGGTTCGCTCGACGAAACAGCCGCGGCGGACTACCTCTACAAGCTCACCAGCGGCCTGGACCGCGTGTCGCTGATCGACGTGCTTCGCGAGACGGCGGCGGCCCGCGAGCGGCTGCTCTCTGAAAACACGGACGAGCCGGCCCGGATTCCCTCGCTGCTGGCCCGCCGCGGCGAGCTCCAGGCCCAGATCAGCGAGCACACCGCGGCAACGCGCCGCTGGTGCGACGTGGCCACGCTGCGGCAGAGCCTGGCCGACGAAGCCGCACAACTCGAAAGGCAAATCGCCGAGATCGAAGCGGGCTCGCATGTGCTGCGGGCCGCCCTGGACGTGCAGAACCTCTGGAACCTGCGGGGCGACCTGCTCAGGCAATTGGAGCTACTCAAGGACGTCCGACAGCTCCCCGAAAAGGCGGTTGAAAAACTCGACGAGTGCCTCCAGCGGATCGCCAGGTGCAAGAGCCGCTTGAAAAAGCTCTCGGCCCATCGCGATTCTTACAAGAAGGACCTCGATTCGCTCGACGTCAACAAGCTGCTATTGAGTCACGCCTCGCGGATCGAAGCCCTCCACGACCAATCGCAATGGGTCATGGCCCTCGACGATCAGCTCGTCAAGCTGCGGCAGGAAGTGAAGCGGCTGGACGACGAAATCGAGCAGGCGGTCAGCGGGTACAGCAAAAGTGCCGGCGGGACGACGCTCGACGAGTTGCCCAAAGAGACGGTCAATGTCCTCCGCCGCCCGGCCCAGGCGCTGCGCGAAGAGAACGAAAAGCTCGACAAAGCGAAGCAAGAGGCAGCTGAAGCCAAGCGCGAGCTGGATCAGGCCGCGGCGCAATACGAGACCGTGGGCCGCACGCGGCAATTGCCCGACCTGAACGGGGCGATTCAAGAGGCGGGACAGAAGGTTTCGCTGCTTCGCCGCCGCATTCAGGTTGAAGAGCGGATCGACCAGCTCGACCGCCGCCGCCAGGAGCTGGAATTCGACAGCGACGAGCTGCACTCGTTCGATGAAACGCCGCTTCGCGTGACGTTCCTGATCGGAGCGGCCTTCGTGATGGGGGTCGCCATCTGCCTGTTCGGCCTGTTCGGCGCGTCGCAGAACTGGATCGCCAGCGGCACGCCGTGGGTGCTGGGCGGGCTGGTGATGTCGGTCGGCGCCGGCTGCTTCAAGCTGCTCATCGAGCGGCATTCGGAAGAGAGCATTACCGACAACCACCGGCACCTGGAACAGCACCGCCTCCAGCTCGCCGATGCCAAGCGCGAGCGGGACGAGATCGATGCCGAGCTGCCCGAGGCCAACGGCTCGCTCGACGCCCGAATGCGGGCGGCAGAAGTCGAGCTGCGCGACCTTGAAAAGCTGATCCCCGTGCGGACCGAGCGGGAAACGACCGAGCAGCGCCACCGGGCAGCCGAAGGGCGGCTGGCGGCGGCTCAGGAGGCGGTGAAAGAGGCCCGGCATCGCTGGCGGAATGCCCTGCGAAGCGTCGGCCTGCCGGAAGATTTCGCCCCGATGAAGGTCAAGCAGGTCGTCCGCAACAACAGCGGCCTCCTGGAGCTGCGCCGCCGCCGTGACGCCCGCAAGGATGAGCTGGATGCCCGCGAGCGGGAGATGCTCGTACTGAATAACCGCATCCACCAGATCGTCGAGGATGTGAAGCTGGTCACCGCCGCCGACAAGCCGGTCGTTAAGATTCGCGAGCTGATCCAGGGGCTGACCAAGGAAAAGGAAACGCTGGAATTGCGCAGCGCCGTCGAGAAGAAGATCCGCCGCCTGGGCAAAGAGCGTGCGCGGACGATCGCCTTGCTGCGGAGGGCCGACCGGCGCTACCAGGCGCTCTTGGCATTGGCCGGCGCGAACGACGAGAAGGGCTTCCGCAAAGCCGCGGCTGATTGCGACCGGGCCGCCGACCTCGCGCGGCAGCGGGATGAAATGACGCTGAGGATCAATCAGCAACTGGCCGGACAATTCAAGGAAGAGGCGATCGCCGAGGTCTTCCACCGCGAAGGGCGCGATGTCCGCCCGCGATGGGACGAGCGGCAGAAGCAGCTCGCCGAGATTCGCACGAAGCTGGCCCATCTGCACGAGCGCCGCGGGGCATGCACGCACGAAATGCAGGCCCTGGCCGCCGACAAGCAGCTCAGCCACACGCTCCAGGAGCTGGGCCAGGTCGAGCGCGATCTTACGGCGTCGATCCGCCGCTGGAAGGTGCTCACGATCATTGGCCAGGTGCTCGAAGCAGTCCGCAAGCGCTACGAGACCGACCGCCAGCCGCAGACGCTCCGCGAAGCATCGGAGTATCTGCATCGCCTGACCGACGGACATTACCGGCGGATTTGGATGCCGCTGGAGAATCGCAATTTGCGGATCGAGACGGGCAAGGGCGAGTCGCTGCCGCTCGACGTCTTGAGCCGCGGCACGCGCGAGGCGGTGTTCATCGCGCTACGCCTCGCACTGGTCACGTCGTTTGCCCGCCGCGGCACGACGCTGCCGCTGGTGCTCGACGACGTGCTGGTGAATTTCGATTCGGGCCGGGTGCGATTGGCAGCCGACGTGCTCTGCGACTTTGCCCGCTCGGGACACCAGATCATCATGTTCACCTGCCACGAGCACATCACCGATATTTTCGAAGACGCCAAAGCCGAGATTCGCGTGCTGCCGCACCGGGGCGAAGAGGTCGATCCGCGGCCCGTGAAACGCCGCCGCAAGCCGGCCGCCGTGGTCCCTCCGCCGCCTGCGCCGCCGGCCGCTCTTGAACTGCCGCGGCGGCCCGATCCGAACCCGCTCTTGACGCAAGCGGCGGGCGAAGAGCAGTGGTTCGCGGACGTTCTCGACTTGCCGAAGAAACAGCCGATTCCGCCGCCGCCACCTCAACAGCCGCCACTGCAACAGCCAAAGGTGAAGAAGCCCAAGCCGGCGACGCGCTATAAGATCGTGCCGCGCGACTGGAACCGCGATCAATGGCCGTTGGTGCAGGCTGCGAAGGCCGCGCCGCCGCCCGCGCAGCCCGCCGAAAGGATCACTGTGCAGAACGTGCCCGAGTCATGGCCGGTCGCCGAGGCCCCCGTGCCGCCTCGAGTCGTGCAGCCCTATTTCGAGCCGGTCGAATATCTGGCGTACCGGTCGCTGCCCCAGTCGTGGGAGATCATCGATCTGCATCCGCCGGCTCCCGCGCCTCAGCCGGCACCAAAGATCATCGTCTCGCCACCCGAGCCGACGCCCCCTCCGCCCAAGTTCGCGACCGCCCGGCCGCCGCGCCAGCGCTTCGCCTGGGAATCGCCCGAGATGTATCACGAAGACCACGCGACGGATTAGCGCTGCGTCGATCGACGGCTTTCGGGTGGGTGCCACTGCTGGCTTGCCCAGCAGTGCCGGAAACACGGGTGGACAAGCCACCCGTGGCACCCGACACTCAGCCCGTCATGCTGCGCTAGACCATCGTCCGCGCTCGGCGCAGTTTCAGCAGTAAGTACATCTCGCCCTGATGTTTGGCCTCGTCGTGCAGGCCGTGAACGATCGCCGAAACAAGGCTCCGGCGGCCCAACACCGGCCGCGTGTCGCTGAGCCGCTCGGCAGGCAAGGCGGCCAGGAGCTGTTCGATCCGGCTCAGTTGTGCCGTCAAGTGCTGGGCGATCGTGGCTCGCGCCGGCCAGTCGCGGGTCTGGCTGACCGGACGGCAGTCCATGCCGAAAGTCTCGGCCCAGCCCGCGGGCAATTCGCTGCGGCCCGTAATCGGCACGATCGTTAGCACGTCGCCGAGCCACAGGGCGTGTCCGGCATGCCAGAGAATATGGTTTGACGTGCCCGGCGGCGCCCAGGTGAGCCAGGGTTCCGGCGCCGCGGCCAGCAGCGTGAGCGTGTCGCCGCGGACCTGGCGGGCCAATTCGATCAGGTGGGCAGCAGTGCTGGACATCGTATGAGGCGTGGACTGGCGGGGTTTTAGGGGCACGGTTATCGTAATTCCGTAGCCGAACTCGCCAGAGTTCGGGAATACTGCGCGAGGATGTTATGCGACGACTAATTGCCGCCCTCATTGTTTTCGCAATCTCCGCTGCCGTCAAAGCGGACGAGCCGGAACCCGGTTTCCGCCCGCTCTTTGACGGCAAGTCGCTCGCCGGCTGGGAGGGGGACGAGAAGGTGTTTCGCGTCGAGGACGGGGCCGCCGTCGCCGGGTCGCTGAAAGAGAAAATTGCCCACAACGACTTTCTCTGCACCAAGGAGCAATTTGGCGACTTCGAGCTGCGCCTTCAGGCCAGGCTGGTCGGCAAGGGCCAGAATGCGGGCATCCAGCTCCGCAGCGAGCGCGTTCCCAATCATTTCGAGGTCAGCGGCTACCAGTGCGACATGGGCGTGGCCAATGGCAAGCCGATATGGGGTTGGCTGTATGACGAGTCGCGGCGGAAGAAGTTCCTCGCCCAAGCGGACGCGGACAAGCTGACTCAGGCCGTCAAGACAGGCGGCTGGAACGATCTGGTCATCCGCTGCCAGGGGCCGCGCGTGCAGATTTGGGTGAACGGCCTCGCGACGGTCGATTACACCGAAGCCGACGAAAAAATCGCCCGCCGCGGCTTGATTGGCCTGCAAATCCACGGCGGCGAGCCGGCCGAAGCAGCGTATCGGAAGATCAGGGTCAAGGAGCTGTAGCCCAGGGTACGGGACAGGGAACAGGACGATGCCCCAAAGGCCGTTTCTCTATTTCGACATGGGCAATGTCCTGCTCTTCTTTTCGCACGAGCGGATGGCGGCTCAGATGGCGGCCGTCGTCGGCATCACGCCCGAGCGGGCCTGGCAGATTCTCTTCGAGGGGGACCTCGGCACTCGCCACGAAGAAGGGCGGATCACCGAAGACCAGTTCTACGACGAATTCTGCCGCCTGGCTGGCGTGGCCAATCTGCCGATCGTCGATCGCGAGGCCCTGGAACAAGCGGCCAACGACATCTTCTGGCTGCACGTCCCGATGGTCGCGCTCACCGGCCGGCTGGATGCTGCCGGTTATCGCCTGGGCGTGCTGTCGAACACCAATCGAGCACATTGGCGGTTCGTCAGCGGGCGGTTTGCGTACCTGACGTCGCAATTCAGCGTTTATGCCATGAGCTTCAACTCGCAGGCGATGAAGCCCGCGCGGAAGATCTATCTCGATGCCGCCCGGCTCGCGGGCGTGCCACCGGAGGAGATCTTCTACACCGACGACCGTCCGGAGAACGTCGCCGGGGCCAAGGAAGCGGGCTTTGACGCGGTGCAATTCACCACGCCCGCGGCACTCGCCCGCGAGTTGCTCAAGCGGGGGATTGTGGTCAATCACTGATTTAGCCCAACACCCGTTAGCGCAAGCCGAATCGTGCGGTACATTTACGTAACCTTGTGAATTCTGTCACAAGGCCGCCGTGGGGAAAGCGACCGCCATGCCCATCGTCAACTTTGTCAAAGAGAAAAAGGAGATCGAAGTTCCCGAGGGGGCCAATCTCCGCTCCGAAGCGATCAAAGCCGGCATCAACCTCAATCAGGGGCTCAACGGCATGGGGGCCTCGATCAATCGCTACATCAATTGCAAGGGGATGGGGATGTGCGGCACCTGCCGCGTGCTGATTACGGCGGGAATGGAAAACACGAACAAGCTGACGCTGCGGGAATGGCTGAAGTTCAAGACCGTCATTCCCACGCCCGTGCCGGACCCGATTCCCGCGATGGCTTACGTCGGCCACGAGGACACGATGCGCCTCGCCTGCTGCACCACGGTTCACGGCGACATCGAGGTTGAAAGCTGCCCGGAAATCAACCTGTTCGGCGAGAATTTCTTTTCATAGCGGCTGTTGCAGTGCGTAGCTGAACTCGCCAGAGTTCAGGCGGGCTGACTTCAAGACAATTGGCCTGAAGTCTGGCGACTTCAGCTACGTATTGCCCTACAGCACGCCGTATTTATTGAACGCCGCCGTGGCCGACATGCCGCCGGCGATGGCGTCGCGGACCGTGTTCTCGGCATTGACCTTTTCCCAGGCGCGGCGGACAACGTCGGCTTCGACCTGTTGCGGCACGATCACGACGCCGTCGATGTCGGCCACTACCAGTTCGCCCGGCACGATCCGCACGCCGTCAATCTCGACCGGCACGTCGATGTCGATCACCCGGTTGCGGTCCTTGCTGTCGTAGAGGCACGTGCCGCGGGCCCAGATTGGAAAGCCCATCTTGGTCATCTTGGCCACATCGCGCACCGCTCCATCGACAATCGCTCCCACGCAGCCGCTGCGGCGGGCCGCCGTGCTCAAGAGCTCGCCCCACAGGCCCGACCGCATCGACCCGCCAGCAGCCGCTATGAGCACGTCGTCCGGCTGGCAGGAATCGACGGCCGCGAGCTCCAGCTCATAGGGCCGCGGATCGGGGTGCGCCATGTCGGCCCAGAGCGTGGTTTTCGCGCGGCCGACCAGCACTCCGCCCGTGGTCAACGGCCGCAGGGGGACGCGCGGCGATTGGCGCGGAAGGCCGACGGCGTCGAGCGCATCGCAGACAACGGCGCTGTAGAATCGCTCTCGCATTTGGGCCAGGGAAATGGGCTTTGGACTGGTGCTCATCGGCAAGGATCCGTTTCGAGTTGTTTGGCGACGGCGGCGATTGCAAATTGAACATTAAACATTGCAATTTGCAAATTTGGACGATGCTGAACTCAATTTACAATTTGCAATGACCAATTCGCAATTTGCAATCGCGCCTGCTGGACATTCACATCAAAAACCATGATCCGCATGTCTTGCTGGCGTCTTGTTGCACCGCTCATCGCCCTGGCACTCGCGGCTGATGCGTCCGCGCAGGAGCTGTGGCGCCTCAAATACAACCATCCGGGCCTAGTCGTCGATTTGGGCGTCGGCCTTTGGGCCTTTCCGCTGCCGATGGATTTCGACGGCGACGGCGATTTGGACCTCGTCGTTTCCTGCCCCGACCGGCCCAGCAACGGCACGTACTTCTTCGAGAATCCGGGCAGCGAATCTGGCAGCAAGATGCCGGTCTTCAGGCCCGGCGTGAGGATCGGGCCGGGACATCAGTTCATCCG
>JAKEHX010000040.1 GCA_022614795.1 Planctomycetaceae bacterium
CGGCGGCGGGGTCATGCTGATCGGCAGGTTGTTGAACAACAGCACCGACACCGGCAGCCCCTCCTTGAGAAACTTCCAGGTGTCATCGACCTGGTCCTTGGACAGCTCGTACTGATCGTAGGTCTTCGTGTTCATGAAGACGAACGTGTCCCCCTGCTTATACAGGTATTGGCAGGGCACTTCCTCCACGTCGGCCGATTCCAGCTCGTCGCCGCCGCGGTAAACCTTTTTCAGCGTGGTGCCGCGAATCAGATTCTTCAGCGTGCACTCGTAAATCGCGTTCCCCTTACCTGGCTTGCGGAAGTTCATTTCCGCCATCAGGTACGGCTCGCCGTCGATCTGCACCTTCAACCCCTTGCGAAAATCACCCGTCCGGTACGTAGCCACTGGCGCCTCTCCCTACATAAATCTGTTGACAATGGTATTTTGGTTAGATGCAAATTGTAGCCGCGCCTGCCCGACCTGTCCGCGCCACGTCAAGGGCCTGGCGTGACGAGCTCCGCCTGGCGATTCGCGACCCGGCGCAACTGGTTGCGGCTCTTGAGCTTCCGCCGCAGCAAGTCGAGCCTGCGCGGCGGGCCTCGGCCGGATTTCTGCTGTTCGCTCCACGCCCCTATGTCGCGCGGATGCGGCGGGGTGATCCGACCGACCCCCTCCTTCGGCAGGTGCTTCCGATTGAGTCGGAACTGCTGACGCCACAAGGGTTTACGTCAGATCCTGTGGGCGACGAATCGGCCACGCTCACTCCCGGGCTACTCCAAAAATATAACAGCCGGGCGCTCTTGGTCACAACCGGAGCCTGCGCGGTGCATTGCCGCTACTGTTTTCGCCGCCATTTCCCATATTCCGAGAGCCCCCGCTCGCCGGACGAGTGGCAGCCGGCGATTGACCGTATTGCCGCCGATCCGTCGATTGACGAGGCCATCCTCTCCGGCGGCGATCCGCTGACCCTGGTCGATGCACACCTGGCAGAGCTTGCTTGCCGCCTCGCCGAAGTGCCTCATCTGCGCCGCCTGCGCGTTCATACCCGCCTGCCGATCATGATCCCGCAGCGGGTGACGGACGAGCTGCTCGATTGGCTACGCGGCACTCGTCTGACACCCGTCGTGGTCGTCCACGCCAATCACGCCCAGGAAATCGACGAGCCAACCGCGGCCGCACTGGCTCGGCTCGTCGATGCCGGCATTCCGGTGCTCAACCAGACGGTCCTGCTGGCGGGCGTGAACGACTCGACTGAGGCCCTCATCGACCTCTCGCGACGGCTCGTCGATCTGCGCGTCATGCCATACTACCTGCACCAGCTCGACCGCGTGCAAGGAGCGGCCCATTTCGAAGTGCCGGTGAGCCGCGGGCTGGAGCTGATCGATCAGATGCGCCGCGCCTTGCCGGGCTATGCCGTGCCGCGGTATGTGCAGGAAGTCGCCGGAGAGGCGAACAAAGTAGTGCTGGCATGACATACCAAGAGCGGTTCAACCGCAACGCCTCAAAGGGGACGAAGATGAACAAGACACTGCTCGCGGTTTCCGCCGGACACTCCTTTGCGCTCTTTGCGGCCTTCTGTTTCACCTGTTTGTTTGGAACTCCGCATTTTGCAGCAGCCCAAGAGGTCCAATCGCCTCTTCGCTGGAAGCTCAAGCCAGGCGAGGCGTTTGCTGTCGAGCTGGTGCAGCACACTGCATCAAAGGTCGCCTTCAGCGGCAAATCGGCAGATACAACGATTGATCTGGGGCTGACTTTGCTTTGGACCGTTGAATCAGTCACTGGCGATCAGTTGAAAGTGAAACAAACCGTCCAGCGCATTACGTTCTCGCTCGAGCCGCAAAAAGGGGATGCGATCAAGTACGACTCGGCCAGCCGGATGCGGCCCGTGGGCCAGGCCCGCCAGGTGGCCGACGCGGTTCAGCCCTTGCTGGGCGCCGAAATCGAGCTGACGATGACCAGCCGTGGCCAGATCGTTTCGACCGCCCCGGCAAACGCAGCCGCTGAGAAGCTCTTTGCGAAAGAAAGCTCCGAACAAGCGCCCAACGTCTTCTCGCGGGAGGCGCTGCAAACATTGCTCAGTCAGTGGCTGGTCGTGTTGCCCGAGAAGGCTGTCGCCGCCGATGAGACTTGGACCGACGAGCCGCGCGAAATCAAATCCGCAGCCGGGAAGTTCACGCAAGCCACAATCTATCGCCATGCCGGCCAGGTGGAGGAATCCGGGCAAAAGCTCGACAAAATCGAAATGACCGCCAAGTTGACGCCGGTCGCCGGTGGTGCCGCCGCTCCCAAGCTGACTGTCAAATCACACGAGCAAACCGGCAAGATCCTGTTCTCGGCAAACGATGGCCGGCTAGTGCGGGCCGAGCAGATCCAGAAACTTTCGACCGAGCGCCCCTACCGCGAAACGACGATTACGGTCAACCTCGAAAGCAAGCAAACCACCACGCTCAAGTCCGCCGGGGAATGAGCGCTGCAAGGCAAGCGGGCGTCAGCCCTTTTGGTGGCGAGCGGGGGGCGTCAGCCCCCTGAGGCCTGCGAAGTTGCCGCAGAGGTGCTGGGCGAAATCGGTGGACTTGGCGGCAACGGCGGCGCCTTTGGCGTCACGCGGACCTGCACGTCGTCACCCACCACGCGGCACTCGAACGAGTCAATCTTGATTCGCGGGTTATCGCACCACTGGCCGTCGTGGATGCAGAACCGCCAGGCATGCCACGGGCAGGTCACAATCCCATCGGCCATATATCCCCCCGCCAGCGACGCCCCCATGTGCGGGCAGAAGTCGTCAATCGCAAAAAACTTTCCATCCTCGTTGAAAACTGCGACCATGCGGCCATTCACGGGAAATGCCTGTCCTTGCCCCGGAGCAATGTCGCCAACCTTGGCGACGGTGGTGAAGTCGGTCATGGAAACGGGTAGGCTACGAAGGTTGGAATGCGGTTAATCCTCGATTGTAAGTTCGATTGCCGTAGCCCAAAAGGACGGGGCACACCCATGCTGCCGATTGGTCGGACCCTTCTGGCCACCTCGCTGATACTCGCCGCCGGCGCGCCCGCCACGGCCGACGATGCCGAACTGCTCGAGGCCCGAAAGCACCTCCTCAAGGGCCGCTATGCCGAGGCGACCGAGCGCTACGGCCCGCTTGCTGAATCCAGCCCGGCCGCCGCGATCGGCCTGGCCAGGTCGCTGGCGGCTGTTGGCAAGCGCGACCAGGCTCGACAGGCGCTCGACGAAGCGGCCAGGCGCTTTCCCCAGTCCGCTGCGATTGCGGCGGAGTTGGCGCTGTCAGCCCTCGACCGGGGTGATCGCGACGCTGCCCAGCGGCACAAGTCCGCGGCCTTGATGCTCGACAAGGACTGCGTACCCGCCCGTTGGGTCGAGGCGGAGCTGTTGAAATCGTCCGGGAAGCTCGCCGAGGCCGAGCGGGCCTATGCCTGGTTCACGAGCTATTACAACCGCGCGCCCCGGATCGACGATCCCGAAACGCTCGTCTTCATCGCCCGCGGCGTCGCCGAGCATGCCCGCTGGACCCGCAATCGCAACCAATTTCGCCGGCTGGTGAGCGATGTCTTCCCGGCGGCGTTGCGGCTGGACGCGGATTACTGGCCCGCCCGGCTGGAGGCGGCGCTGGTGTACCTCGAGAAGTACAACGAGGCGGACGCGGCGAGCGAAATCTCCGCCGGCCTGGCGATTAATCCCCAGGCCGCCGAGCTGCACGCCGCCCGCGCGGCCCTCGCCCTGGGATCGTTCGACCTGGCCACGGCAAAATCGTCTCTCGACCGGGCCCTGGAGATCAATCCGCAGCTCGTTTGGGCCCTGCAACTGCGGGCCGATTGGCTATTTGCCGACGTCCGGCCGGCCGAGGCGATTGCCGTTCTCGAAGAGGCCCGCCAGCTCAATCCGCAGGATGAGCGCACGCTCGGCCGCTTGACAGCCGCCCGCCTGGCGGTCGAGCCGCCGGGCGAGAGGTCGGCCGAGGCGCAAGCACTTTTGGAAAGTGTCACCAAGGTGAACCCGCATTGCGGCGCGTTCTTTCTGGCCGCGGGGGATGCGTGCGACAGGATGCGCCGGTTTCCGCAGGCCGCCGAGTACTACCGCCTGGCCGGAGAGCGCTTGCCGCAACTCATGACGCCGCGCGGACAACTGGGCCTGGTCCTGATGCGCTTGGGCAACGAGGCCGAAGCCGCGAAGCTCCTCGAAGAGTCGTTCGCGATCGATCCGTTCAACGTCCGCGTGAAGAATCAGCTCGAGGTGCTCGACTTGCTAAAGAACTACGCCGTCGTCGAGACCGACCACTTCGTGCTCAAGTTCGATCGGGGCCAGAATGATCTGCTGGCGACATACGCCGCCCGCCATCTGGAGGAGACGTTCGCCGACTTGACCGACAGGCTGGGCCACGTCCCGAAAGACAAGACGCTGGTCGAAATCTTCAGCCGCCACGGCAGCGAGTCGGGGCAGAACTGGTTCAGCGCCCGGATGGTCGGCCTGCCGCTGATTGGCACGGTGGGCGCGTGTGCCGGCAAGATGGTCGCCCTGTCGTCGCCGACCGAGATGCCGAAGAAGTACGACTGGGCTCAGGTGTTGCGGCACGAGCTGGTTCACGTGATCAACCTCCAACAGACCGACTTTCACGTCCCGCACTGGTTTACCGAGGGCTTGGCGGTGCATCTGGAAGGCCAGCCGCGGCCCCGCGAATGGACCGAGCTGCTCGCGCGTCGCGCCCGTAGCGGATCGCTCTTCACGCTGGACGATGTGACGCTCGGCTTCGTGCGCCCCAAGAGCGGCGACGACTGGACGCTCGCCTACTGCCAGTCGGAACTCTATATAGAGCACTTGATGGCTCGCTTTGGAGACGATGCTCCGCGGAAGATGCTGGCTGCCTATGGCGAGCACCTTGACACGCCCGAGGCACTGCAAAAACTGTTCAGCGCTGCGAAGGACGATTTTGAGCGGACCTATCGCGAGCACCTCGACCGCGTGATCGCCGCAGCCGGCCCGGCTGCGAGGCGCGAGCAGGCCACAATTGCCCAGCTGGAGCAGCGAATCGCCGATCAGCCCAACGATGCCGAGTCGCTGGCCGAGCTGGCGCGGTCCTGGCTTGATCGGGACGACAAGCCGCAGGCCCGCCGCTATGCGCTGGCCGCTCAGAAGGCGAAACCGCGTCACGCGCTGGCGGCCTATGTCCTGGCCCGGCTGCAGCTTTCAATCGGCGACCGCGAGGCCGCGGTGCAGCTACTCGAGCCGGCGCTCGATCGCCAATCGCCGCAGGAAGACTTGCTCGCGCTTTTAGCGGCGCTCAGGCTCCAGGCAGGCGACGCATCAGCAGCACAGTCACTATACGAACTGGGCGACGCGAAGCTGCCGCACTCGGACCGCTGGCTCAGAGGGCTGGTCAAAATTCACCTGCAAGCGGGCGACAATGCCAGGCTGCTGCCAGTGTTGAAGCGCCTCGTCGAGCAGGAGCCTGACAACGTCGCCGCCCGGCAAAAACTGGCGGAATTGGCGCAGGACGCGAAGGACTACAGCCAGGTGGCAGCTCTAGCGATGCGCGGGATCCACGCCGACGTCGAGGACGCTGCCAGTCACTATTTGCTTGCCGTGGCGCTGGCCGGCCAGGCGAAGCACGCCCCAGCGGTCGAGGAGTATCAGGTGGCACTGCGCCTCGATGGCAATCAGGCCGATTGGCTAGCCGGCCTGGCCACTTCGCAGCTCGCACTTGAAATGAAAGACCTTGCCCGCGACACGATCGAGCGCCTGCGCAAGGCCCAGCGCGATCATCCCCAGCTTCCCGAACTCGAAAAAAAGCTGCTGCCGTGAGGCGGCACAAACCGCCTACCATGGCCGACAATCCTCCCAATGTCTCGCTCGCTGATTTGCAGGCCTTGATCCGCCGGATGTATTTCGAGAAGGACCAGGCCCGCGGCGTCGAGGGGACGTTCCTCTGGCTGATGGAAGAGATCGGCGAACTGGCGACCGCGCTCCGCAGCGGCACCCACGAAGAGCGGCTGGAGGAATTCGCCGACGTGCTCGCGTGGTTGGCTACTATTGCGAATGTAGCCGGCGTCGATCTCTCCGCGGCGGTCGCCCGCAAGTACGGCAGCGGTTGCCCCGGCTGCGGCCGCATGGTTTGCGTTTGTCCGGGAAGCGAGAAACCCTGACAATCGTCGCCCCAGCCCTCGCCTAGCCGCTCCCCTGCCAGACGGCACTGACGTGGACTATTCTGAAGTGCCCCTTGCCTGAACCGCTTGCTGCCTGAACCGCCAGCCGTCACGCTGCGTAAACCATTGACGCCGCGTCACTTATCGACTTCGTCTCCACTTCGCGATGCACGCCCGCCTCCAGCTTTGGTTTCAGGCCGCGGTCATCGCACTGGCACTGGCTCCGGTCGTCTCGCCCGCTTTGGCTCAAAGCCGGCCGGATGCACTGACGATCAAGTCGGCCCGCGTGGGAGTTGGCGGGGTTGCGAAATCGGGGTTTTGGGCGCCGATTTGGCTGCACCTGACGGCAGGTCCCGAGGGCGCACGAGGCACCCTCGAGATCGTCATCCCCGACGGCGACAACATCCCGGTCATTTACACCGACGAAAGCGCCGATCGGCTGGACCTGAAGCCTGATCAGGATGCGACAGTCCTGCGATACGCGAAGTTGGGCCGCCAAACTGCGCCGATTCGCGTGGAGCTGCGCGACGGGGACGAGATAATCTGGTCGCAGGAGCTGGCTGGATTGCCCACGCCGCTGGCGGCAACACGCGAATTGATCGTGGGAATCGGGCCCGACCTCGATCTCAAGACCGCACTTGCCGCAATCCGCCGGCCGCCGGAACTCGCGATCGCCACGGTTCAGCTCGCATCGGCTGCAAATTTGCCTGACCGCTGGTGGGGCTACGAAGCGGTCGATCAAGTCGTCCTGGCAACCAGCGACGCCAGGTTATTGGAATCAATCACCGACGACCAGCGCGATGCACTGCGGACTTGGCTTGCCTTGGGAGGCCGGCTGGTAATTTCCCTGGGCAGCGGCGGAAAGCAATTTGCGGCTGAAGGGGGCCCGTGGGCGGCGCTCGTCCCGGGCAAGCTGAGCGAAGTTTCGGTGCTGCGCGAGCGCGCGGGGCTCGAAACGATTACGGGCGTCCCCATCCCGTGGGAGGAGGACGTGTTTCAGCGCACCCGCCCCGAAGTGACGCGGCTCACGGAGTTTGACGGTACGGTCCTCTTGGACGAAATCGGGACGGGAAGCGAGCGGCCTTTGGTCATTCACTCGGCGCATGGTCTGGGCGAGGTCGTGTTCATTGGGCTCGACCTCGACCATCCCGGTTTCGCGAAATGGGCTGGCCGGCCGAAGCTCCTGGCGAATTTATTGGTCGCTGCGCGCGGTCGAGGCGATGCCAACGAAGCGGAAGGCCGCCGGGGCATCACGCATCTGGGCTACGAGGACCTCGTGGGCCAGCTCCGCGCGGCTCTCGACCAGTTTCCGGGCGTGACACTCGTCAGCTTCACGACGGTGTCGGTGCTGACGGCGGTGTATCTACTCTTGATCGGTCCTGGCGATTACCTGCTCCTGACGTGGCTGAAGGTTCCGCGGCATGTGACGTGGGCCACGTTCGCCCTCGTGGCCATCGCGCTGGCAGCGGCGACCTGGCAGCTGGGACAAGCAGCTCATGGCCAGAAGGTGCGGATCAACCAGGCAGAGATCATCGATCTTGATGCGTCGCGGGGAATCGTCTGCGGCACGGCCTGGGCCCATCTCTATAGCCCCGCGACCGCGCGCTTTTCCATGGAACCAGGCGCCAATGCGACCCTGGTCGGCGCCAGGGACGTGAAAGGCATCCTCGCCTGGCAAGGGCTGCCGGGAAATTCGCTGGGCGGGCTTGGCTCGGCCCAGCCAGTGCTCGCCGAAACCCAGTCGTACCGGATTCACTCGCCTGGAATTCAGCCCGGAGCCGTCGGCCTGCCCGTACAAGTTGCCTCGTCCAAGAGCCTTTCGGTGCGCTGGTGGGGCGAGCGGACCCAGCCCATTCCATCGTCACTGTCGCGCAGCGAGTTTGGTTCCCTTGGCGGCACGCTCACCAACCCCTTGCCGGTGGAAATGTCTGATTGCCTGGTCGCTTTTGAAGACCGGCTTTATCGGCTGGGCAAGCTCGCGCCGGGGCAATCCGTGGACATGAAGGGGCGCTCGCCGCTCAACCTGGAAGCCCGGCTGACGGAGCGGACGATCGAAGGGGCCAAGGAAGTTTCGGCGCTTTGGCAGCGCGATTCGAACGATATTCCGCGAATCGTGCAGATGCTCATGTTTCACGAAGCGGCTCGCGGGAGGACCTACACCGGCCTGACGCACCGTTACCAGCCCTACCTCGACCTGAGCGGGCACTTGGGCCTGGACCGGGCCGTGCTGGCCGGGCGGATCGCGCACCCCTTGACGCGGCTGGCCGATGGCGGCCGCGAACTGGCTGCCCCGAGCGAAACTAGCGCCCAGACCTGGTGCCGCGTGATATTCCCCGTCCAGCGATAGCCAAAAAGCGACAAGCCACCGTGATTCAGACCCGCGATTTGACGAAAAAATATGGCGAGCTGTTTGCCATCCGCTCGATTGAGCTTGACCTGGCGGCCGGCGATTTATTCGGCTTCATCGGCCCCAACGGCGCCGGCAAGACGACGACGATGCGAATTCTGGCGACGCTGCTGGATCCCACCTATGGCGAGGCGTATGTCTGCGGCCACTCGATCCACAAAGCGCCCAAGGAAATCCGCCGCCTCGTGGGCTACATGCCCGATTTCTTCGGCGTGTACGACGACATGAAGGTGATCGAGTATCTGGAGTTTTTCGCGGCCGCCTATCGGATTCGCGGGCCCCAGCGGCGGCAGGTCTGCAACGAGAAGCTCGATCTGGTCGATCTCGACTTCAAGCGCGACGCTTATGCCAACACGCTCAGCCGCGGCCAGACCCAGCGGCTGGGGCTGGCCCGCGTGCTGCTGCACGAGCCGCAGGTGCTGCTGCTCGACGAGCCGCTTTCCGGCCTCGATCCACGGGCCCGCATCGAGATGCGGGCGGTGCTGCGGCGATTGGGGCAGCAAGGGAAGACGATCATGGTGTCGAGCCACATCCTGCCGGAGCTGGCCGACATGTGCAACAAAGTGGGGATCATCGACCGCGGCGTGATGAACGTGAACGCCACCGTGGCCGACGTGATGAAGCAGGTCCGTGAGCGGATCGTGCTGCACGTGGTGGTGAGCGGCGAAGCGGAAAGGGCCGCGAAGCTGCTCGAAGGATGTACGGACCTCGTCGACCGGGTGACGCTCGACCGCGGGCAGATCGTGGTCACGCTGAAGCAGGGAATCGAGGACTACAGCGACCTTTCGCCGAGGCTGATCCAGGGAGGCCACAAGCTCAAGCTGTTCCGCGAGGAAGAGGTCAACCTGGAATCAGCGTTCATGGCGCTGACCAAGGGGCTGGGGCAGCGGGTTTGATTTCAGATTTCAGATTTCAGATTTCAGATTTGAGACGCGCGGGAACTTCGTGGCTGTGGATGAGGCGGACGCCGCGGGCTTGCATTTCTGAGAGGGCCCGATCGACGTCGCCAGGGGCGAGGTTGACGCCGCGGCAGCCGTCGGTGATCAGCCAGACGGAAAGGCCCAGATCCACGGCGTCCAGAGCTGTCCACTTGACGCAGTAATCGGTCGCCAGGCCCATGACAAAGGCGTCGGTTACGCCGCGTGCCGTGAGAAAGTCGCCCAGCCCGGTCGCGCGGCGGCGACCGTTGTCGAACAGGCCGCTGTAGCTGTCGACCTTGGGGTCGGTTCCTTTCTGAAAGATTGCGTGCCAGCGCAATCGGTCCAGACCCGGTGCGAAATCGGCTCCCGGCGTCCCTTGAACGCAGTGCACCGGCCAAAGCGTCTGCGGCAAGCCATGCAGGTCGATCTGCTCGAACAGTTGTTTGCCGGGATGATTGGCCGCAAAGCTGCCGTGCTCGGGCGGATGCCAATCCTGCGTGGCGACGATGAGATCAAAATGGGGCTGCACGGCATTGGCGACGGGAATCACTTCGTCGCCGCAGGGCACCGCCAGCGCCCCGCCGGGGAGAAAGTCGTTCTGAAGATCGATGAGGAGCAGGGCGGGCGACATAGGCTTTTGTTGGCGGCGCGCCGTCGAATGGAATATACTTCCAATATGACATCCGAAAACTTTGAAACCATCATCGATGCCCTTTTGACACGGTCTCCATTCCGCCCGTTCACCGTGGAATTGGTGGGCGGAAGCAGGTTCGAGGTCGATGGACCGCGGGCCGTCGTGGCGCGCGACGGCGTTGCTGTATTCGTGGCGCCTGGCGGCGTTCCTATCTGGTTCGATCACGAGAGTGTGACCCAGATTATCGGCGAGACGGCTGACGCCTCTCCCTAATGTTCAGCGAGCAACGCCGCACGCCTTTTTTGCTCGTGCGAGCACTTCGCCGGCTTTCTTTCTTGCCCGGCGTGCGCCGTCAGCGAGGATATCGCTCATCTGCTGAGGATTCGCGGCCAGCTCGGCCCGTTTGGCCCGTGCCGCGGCGAAGTAATTCTCGGCCACGTCGGCCAGAGCGGTCTTCACCTGGCCGTAGCCAAAGCCGCCGCGGCGGTACAGTGCGGCCATTTCGTCCCGCTGGGCATCGCTGGCAAACAGCGAATAGAGCTGAAAGAGATGGTCGGTGTCGGGTTCCTTGGGCTGGTCCATCGGCCGCGAATCGGTCGTGATCCGCATGATCTTCTTCCGCATCGCCTTGGGCTCTTCGAAGATCTCGATGGTGTTGTTGTAGCTCTTGCTCATCTTCTCGCCGTCGGTGCCGGGGACTTTTGCCGCCGTTTCGAGCACCTTGTATTTCGGCAGGACAAACGTCTCGCCAAACAGGTGGTTAAAGCTGCCGGCGATGTCGCGGGCCACTTCGACGTGCTGAATCTGATCGGCGCCGACAGGGACCACTTCGGAGTCGTAGATCAAGATGTCCGCCGACATCAGGACCGGGTAGGTAAAAAGCCCCGCATCGGCAGCGATTCCCTTGGCGGCTTTGTCCTTGTACGAAACGCAGCGCTCTAGCAGGCCCATCGGCGTGATCGACATCAAAAGCCACGTGAGTTCGGTCACTTCGGGCACTTCAGACTGGACAAACAGCGTGGCCTTCGCCGGATCGAGGCCAAGCGCCACCAGGTCGAGCGCCGCATCGAGCGTGTTTTGCGTGAGCTGATCACGATCGCGAATTGTCGTCAGCGCGTGCAGGTTGGCAATAAAGATGTACGACTCGTTGCCGTGCTGGAGATCGATGTACTGGCGGATCGCGCCGAAATAGTTGCCCCAGTGGAAGCGGCCGGTCGGTTGGATGCCGGAAAGAACGCGCATGGCAGTAGTCGGACGTCGGAAGTCGGAGGTCGGAAGTCGGAGGTCGGAAGTCGGATGTCGGAAGTCGGATGTCGGAGGCTACGCCAGTTTGAGTGTGCCCACAATTTCGCGGACACTTGTGACACCGGCCTGGTTCAAGGCGGCGGGCAGTGCGTCCATAAGTTTCATCGTCACCGTCGGGTCGTAGTAGTTCGCCGTGCCGATCTGCACCGCGGTTGCCCCGGCAACGAGGAATTCCATGACGTCGTCGATGGTGGCAATGCCGCCGATGCCGATCAGCGGCGTTTTGACCGCCTGGGCGACCTGGTGTACGCAGCGCAAAGCGATCGGCTTGATCGCCGGGCCCGAAAGGCCGCCCATGACGTTGCCGAGCATCGGCCGGCGCTTCCGCCAATCGACGGCCATGCCCAGGACGGTGTTGATCAGCGAGATTGCGTCGGCTCCGGCGTCGGCGGCTGCTTGGGCGATGTCGGTGATGCGGGTAACGTTGGGCGTCAGCTTGGCGATGATGGGCAGCGACGTTGCTTGCCGCGTCGATTCGACGAGCCGAAAGCACATCGCCACATCGGTGCCGAAATCGACGCCGCCGGAAACATTGGGGCACGAGATATTCAGTTCGATCGCCGCCACGCCCGGCCGGCCGTCGAGTTGCCGCGTCATCTCGACAAACTCGTCGTGGCTCTTTCCAGCAATGCTCACGATGATCGCGGTCGGCAGCTCGCGCAGATAGGGCAAATGATGCTCGAGAAAGGCGTCGATTCCGTCGTTGTCGAGGCCGATGGCGTTGAGCATGCCGGCCGCGGTTTCGACCGTTCGCCAAGGGGTGTTTCCGGCACGGGGCGCGCGAGTCACGGTCTTGGGCAGAATGCCGCCCAGGCGGGCAAAATCGACGAGCCGCTCCA
Source organism: Planctomycetaceae bacterium (assembly GCA_022614795.1). Lineage (GTDB taxonomy): Bacteria > Planctomycetota > Planctomycetia > Pirellulales > Pirellulaceae > CAYLLN01. The sequence continues at coordinate 12,243 of JAKEHX010000040.1, forward strand.
TCTCACGGGCGTAGCCAAAGGTGCCCGAAGCCGCGAGGATCGGATTACGCAGCGAAAGCCGGCCCAATTGGACCGAAAGATCGACTTCAGAAGCAGAACCGGGTGCGGGCATCGACCAGTCCAGCGGGAAATTGCGTTTCAGGCTCTCGGCTGAATGTATCCCGCGGAGAAAGCAGTCACAACTGTGCTGCGGCTAGCGCAGCGCCGATTCAACATGCGCAAAGGCAAGCGGCGCAGAGACTTACTGATCAGCGGCGCCCGTCAGACCACGCCGCCATGGACGCGGAGCGGGGCCAGGTGGCTCGGCTGGTCGAGGAACCAGATCCGCCGCCATTCTTCGAGAATGTTGCGGAAGTCCTCAGAAGTGTGAATCAGTTCCTGCGTCCGAACAGCCGGATCGCCGCTGTAGATTGGCAGGGCACACCCAACGCTGGAATAAAGAGCCAAGCTGAGAGTTGCCGCCAGGATGAGCCGCCGCATCGATCTTTCCTCCGTGAAAGGATCGCCCGAGTTGTTCGATCAAGCCGCGACTGCGATTGGCCACCGGCGCGGCGTAAGTTGTTGTGTTTTAGGGGTTTGCGAAGCAGGCTCATCGGCTGGCCGCTTGGGTCAGGCCGAAGCCTGCTGGCTAGGTTGTGCTGCGTGAGCGGCAGCCTGTCGGGCCTTTCGGGCCGCCTCCAGCTGTCGCACCTTCTCTTCCATTTCCTTGCCAGGCTTGAAGGTTACCACCATTTTTTCGGGGACATCGACCCGTTCGCCCGTTCGCGGGTTGCGGGCCTTCCGAGCAGCCCGCTCCTTGACCTCGAAAACGCCAAAGTTCCGCAGCTCGATTCGACGTTCCTCGACCAGGGCCTCCACGATGGCATCAAATGTCTTCTGGACGATCTCCTTGGTCTTGAGTTGGGTCAGCCCAATCTCTTCGGAAATCGTTTTGACGATCTCTTTCTTGGTCACTGGGAACTCTCCTCCGGCTAGATGGCGACCAGCACGATAGTGCGTTTGCTGGCAAGGGCCGGCAAATCGCTCCAAGTGTAGATGCCACAACGACTAGAGTCAAGCTCAGTGACGTTTTCCCTTGACGTAAGTCCAAATAATACGTGCGAGCGGTCGGGCACTCCGATGCGCGCCGACTAGTCCGTAAATCCGCTCTAAGTTTCAAGCCGGTAAAGAGTTGCGCCTTGCCGTCCTCGTTTGCGGCTGGGGAATGTGTCGTAAGGTGTTGCCTGCCAACGACTAAGTGCGAATGGCTGCGCCCGCGACGGCAGTCGGCGGGCGGAATGATCCTCCACCCCTAAATCGGCCTCACGACCGGAAAAATCCAGAGAATCCGCAAACTTTGCTCAGCCACTGCAACCGGCAAAGTCGTGACCACTCAGTTAGGGGGTTCGACGATCAGACCTTGATGACCTTCCGCTGCTCTTCAATCTGGCTGAGCGAATGCAATTGGCCCTGGCCGCTTCCCGGGCAGACCTGGCAAGTGTGGGCCCAGTCTTCCGGTGTTTTCAGGTTCGATTCCCAAAAGGGCCAGGTCCGGCACTGGCGTGGTCGAGCGGAATAGACCGTGCACTTGCGATTGTCATCGAGAAGCACGCAGTCGCCAGTGGGCAGTTCTTTGAGGCTCTTCCTTGCGCCGACGCCGCGGACGTACGTGTCTTCAAACGCTTCTGCGCTAATCCCCAGCAGGCCAGCCAGGGCGACGATCTCTTCGTTATTGACCCAGACGTGGCCTGGCGCGCCGGTGCAGCAATCGCCGCACTGTGTGCACGTGAATCGCAGCCCATCGCGATACCAGGTAAGGTCGTCGGCCATGCCACTAGATCGTAACGGCAACCGGCACTGGCGAGAACCGCCGCTCAGCTTCGCACGACGAATTCAACGGACGCCACTCCAAGTTTCCGTCCCTGGTACTGCTCGCCCGCCTTCAGGTCTTCGACCGTCAACTCCAGGCGATAGCGTCCTGGCTCGATCGCCTCAGGCAGGTAGATCGGGTAGGCCAGGAAATAGTCGCGGCGCCGGTTGCGGCAGACTTCGCGATCCAGCGGCAACTGCCGTTCGGCGACGATTTGGCCGCGGGAATCGAAGATCTGATAGTGCCCCTGTAGCTCCGTTTCAAACGAGTGCGGCCCTCTCTCGATCGCGCTGAAATGATCGACCTCGACGTACAGAATGACCTGCTGCTTCGGCTGGAATTCATTGCGGGCAAACGGAGTGAACCAGCCAAAGCTCTCGACGCGCTCGCAAAACGCCAGATTCCGCAGCTCGAGCTTGCTGATCGCCGCCAGCTCGGTCGATGCCTCGTGCAGCGAGTGCAGGAGCTGCGCCGCTTGGATGGAACCGCGGCTGGAGGGATGATCGGCCAACCATGCGTTCAGGCCGGACATTAGGTGTTTGTAGGCCTCGCGCTGGGCTGGTTGCAGCGAATCGATCGCTCGCGTCGCCGCATCGGGCCGATCCGCCGCCGCATAAAGCAGCCGCAATTGCTGCTCAAGCCTGGGCAACTGCTCATCGGAGCTGGCATTGGCGCTTGCAATGCGCAATTGGATGTCTTCCTGAAGCATGGCGATCAATACATCGCGCTGCTGGGCAATCGCCGACAGCCGCTCCTCCGGTGAGAGGGTGATCGGCTGAGCGGATGCCGGCGGCGGGGATGCCGGCTGCTGAGAGTCCGTGGCTGGCGGCGACGCCGGTTTCGTCGTCGTCGGTGGCCCGTTGCCAGGCGGCATGTTTTCGTCGCCAGACTTGGAACCAGAAGTCGCCGCTGGCGGCTGGTTTGCGGACTCCGAGGCTTGGGCAGGAGGTGCTTCTCGTGAACGGTCCAATTCCGGAGTCGTCGCGGCCGGCTTTGCAGAAGCCAGTTCAGACGCCTGACCACTGGCCAGGGTGCCATCCCCGCTGAAACCGCCTCCAAGCGATTCGGGGCGACCGGGAATGCTCACCTGAATCGCCGTTGGGTACGGTGAACGAACCTCGTCAAGCGGCAGCGGCTCGTCGCTCAAGTTGTTCAGCATTCCGTCCGCCGCGCACCCACCGGCAATGGCGGGCAGGCAACAAGCCAGAAGCACAAAGAGTCGCATGGTTCACCGCGTATGATTCGATCCGGGTAGAATGGCTGTGACCTGCTAGGGCCGCGGATCATAGTTCCTCGCGCACATTGCGACAAGGTAAACCGAAGTCCCATCGCAGACTCGCTTTACGTCCGCTAGCCGGTTCCAGGGTCATGTCATCAACCAGCGAAGTTCGACGCGAAGTCCACTACTCAGGGAGGGTCCAAGGAGTCGGCTTTCGCTGGACGGCGCGGCACGTGGCGCAAAGCTATGCAGTGACTGGGTTTGTGAAGAATCTTGCCGATCGTCGCGTGTTTCTGGTTGCCGAAGGCGAACCTGCCGAACTGGACCGCTTTCTGGCCGACCTCGCCGAGAAGATGGGCGCGAATATTCGCGACGCCGCGGTGGTCAGCTTGCCGGCAACCGGCGAGTATTCGTCGTTCGAAATCGTCCACTAGGCCACCGCTCGCAGCAGCGATTACGATGTCAGTTTGGCCGTGTGCCTACTACTTTTGCACGAACCACCGTCCCGCTAGCGACGTACGAGTCGTGGCGTGGCTAACACATTCGTCCTTATCCCGCTTGCACTTATGTCGTTACCGATGCCCTTCCTGCTCGCTGATCTCTTCGACCAGTTCCGAATTCAGCTTTCCGACGGCATTGTCAACTGGCTGACCCCTATTTGGATCCTGTGTGTCGGCGCCGCAGCCGGCCTGGTGCTCTGTGCCGCGATCTGGGGCGTTCTCTGGCTCGTCTCTCGGATTCCTGGCCTGGATGTGTTGACCGCTAAGCGCGAGAGCCGCTGGGGCCTGACCATCCTTCTGGCCCTGGTTTTGCTTGTAGTGGCGCTGCTAATCGGGCTTGGCGGGGCAGCAGGCGGCATTGGGGATCAAGTGCGCCAGCCGTGGAGCCTGGCGGGCTATGTCGGCGTCTCGCTTGCTTTGGCCTTTATCCTGGTCACGCTGATTCGTCAGAAAGCCCTGGCCGAGACAGCCATTGCCATTCGGGAAGGGGTGCTCTGGCCGCTGACAATCTCGGCGGTTGTGATGGCGGTCCTGGCCCTGCTCGGCATGTTCGTCGTCCGCAAGCCGATGAGCTTCCTCGACAGCCTTGTCCGAGCGCCGGTGCTGGCGCGAGCGGGCGTCGTGACGCGCACGTTTGAAATTGCTGCTCCGGCGAACCTTGCTGACGAACCTCCAGAATCAGCCATCGATGTCTCGTTCCGCAAGGACGAGATTCGCCAGATTGCGGTCTCCAGCGATCAGAAGGTCAAGTTTCGCACCGAATCGTTCGACAAGCAGTCGCCTGTCGCGGTCACTTTCGATATCCCTCCCGGCCAGGAGCGAACCTGGCGGCGCGTGATGGCGGGTGTCAATCCCTTTAACGACGACGTCATCACCAGGCTCTATGTCAAGAACTTTGGCAGCCAGACGGCGAATGTCAAAGTCACCACGACGAGCACGATCGCCGTTCCCCAAATGATGCTCGTACCAATGGTCGCCCTGTCGATGGCGGGCGTGTTCTTTGCCTATTTGTTTCAGCGGGCCTCCCTCCCCAAGATGGCGGCCGTGGCGCTTTCGACTTCCAAATCCGAGATTGCCCAGCCTCTCTACGCCATCAACATGGCACTGGGCATCTTCTTTCTGATCGTCTTCATCTTTGTCCCGTATTTCACGCTCGCCAGCGACATCAAGATGCTCAAGGACTCGGGCCTCAGCCTGATCCTTGTGCTGGGCATCATCCAGGCGGTCTGGGCCGCCAGCACATCGGTCGCGGAAGAAGTCGAAGGCAAAACCGCACTCACGGTGCTCTCCAAACCCGTCAGCCGCCGCGACTTCATTCTCGGCAAATTCGCCGGCATCGGCTGGGCGGTCGGACTGTTGATCGTGCTGCTAGGCCTCTTGTTCATGGTGACCGTGGCCTACAAGCCGATCTACGACGCCCGCGAAGGGGGCTACACCCTGACCGCGGAGCAGCTCGCCCATTTTCAGAGCGATCCGAACTGGATGAATTGCTTCACGGAGATGGTCCAGGTCATTCCGGGGCTGGTGCTCGTCTTTTTGGAGGTCCTGGTCATGGCCGCACTGAGCGTCGCCATCTCGACCCGCCTGCCAGCCCTGGCCAACTTCATCATCAGCTTCTCGATCTATGTGCTCGGCCACCTGACGCCCTTGCTCGTGCAGTCGCAGGAAGTCGCCCAGCAGCTCCCGCCGGTCGTCTTCTTCGGCCGGCTCATTGCCACCGTGCTGCCCGTGCTCGATCACTTCAACGTGCAGGCGAGCGTGGCGGCCGGCGTGAACGTGCCGCTGACCTATCTCGCGTGGGCGCTCGTTTATTGCACGCTGTATAGCGCGGTGGCGATGCTTTTGGCGCTGACGCTGTTTGAAGATCGCGACTTGGCGTAGTTCGCGACTATTTCGGCGGTTGCGTTTCCGCGTACTTTTGGAAGCCCGGCGTGGCGGACTCGCTCGACTTGCCGCTCGCGTCCTCCGCGACCATCAGCAATTCGACATCGATCAGCTTCCCGGCAAGGGCAAGGCCCTTCTCAGCTCCCAGCACCGACACGGCCGTGGCCACACCATCGGCCTCCATCCCGGTGCGGGCAATGACGCTCAGGCTCGACCGCCCGACCACGCCCAGGCCCGTGCGCGGATCGATGATGTGCGAATACCGCCGGCCGTCGACGACCAGGTGCTGCCGAGCGTCGCCGGAAGTCGAAATCGCGCGGTTAGCCAGCCGCACAAACCGCGTGGGCGGTTCGTCGGGATCAAGCGGCGCAATTCCGATTCGCCAGCCGCTCTCGCCCGGCGGTGGATCGCCGACCGCAATATCGCCGCTGGCGCGCACCAGCGCCCGCGCAACTCCTTGCTTGCGGATTTCGGCCAGCGCCTCGTCGGCTGCAAACCCTTTCGCGATCCCGCCCAAATCGAGCCGCATATTCGGCCGCAGGAGCTGCGCCGTGCGTGCCTGGTCGTCGAGCTTGAGGAAGCGATAGCCGACGGCCATTCGAGCTTCCGCCAGCCGCTGGTCGGCGGGCAATTCCTTTTGCCGCCGGGCTCGCCGCCAGAGCTTGGTCAGCGGGCCGATCGTCACGTCGAATGCCCCATCGTTTTGCCGGCTGATGTTTTGTGCGAAGGCGAGCACTCGCCACAGGTCGTCGCTCAAGGGGATCGGCCTGGCAGTCGCCGGCGGCTCGTGGCTGGCGGTTCCCGGCGGCACGGTGGAGGTTTCGCTAAGCCGCGATAATTCGCTGGCCGGATCGTAATCGCTCATGGTCCGGTCCAGCGACGCGATCCTGGCAAAGCCCGCGGCCAGCGCCTTTTCGGCCTGCGACTCGTCACCCGCAAACAGCTCGACCTCAAATTCGACACCCATGTGAATGGCGGTCTTCCGAAACCGCACGAGATTCGCCGCCTCGTCCGCCCGAGCCACTGTCGAGCTGCATGCGGCGGCTAAAGCAATGATTAGGAGCTGTTTAAAAAGGTTGCTCCGTAGCTGAACTCGCCAGAGTTCAGGCGGGATTTCCTGAAGTCTGGCGACTTCAGCTACGGGTGTTGCAATCTTGCAGGCATTCATCGCGGCCAAGGCCAACTTTGCGGATTCGGGCCAAAGGGGTATATTGCATGATTCAGCATAACTGACAGCCGACCACATCACCCATTCCTATGTCCGATACGCCCAAAAGCAGCCGCTGGAATTCGCTCCTGGAAACGCTGGGCCTGCCCACACCCGCGGAACGTCCTCCCGCGGCCGAACCTTCGCCGCCCAAGCCGGCCCCGCCGCCACCGCCGCGAGAGAAGCCCGCGCCAAAGGTGAAGCAGCCTCCCAAGCCCGCCCGCAGCTGGTCGTCGATCGCCGGGCAACTGGGAATTGAAGCCCCCCCTGAACCGGTCGCTCCGCCGCCGCCCACCACTCCGCCACCAGCACCCCGAGCGCGCCAGGCTCCGCCTGAGCCCCCGGCCATGGAGCCGCCGCCTGCCGCCCGGACGACGCCGCTGGACGACATGTTTGGCGAGCAGGAAGGGGACGTGGACGTGTTCGGCCTGTCGAGCGGCCGCGAGGAGCGGCGTCCCTACACGCCGCCTTCCCCGAAGCTCGACGACGAAGAAGAGGAGATCGGTCCTGTTCTGGAATACGACGCCGATGACGAGTCGGACCTGATGCTCGACGACCAGCCCCCTGCCGGCACTGTCGACCGCGAAACGGAACGTGACAGCCAGCGTGACAGCCAGCGCGAGCCGCGCGGCGAGCGGACCGAGCGTGGTCCACGCGACGACGACCGCGAGGGCTCGCGCGACAGGGGCCGTAGACGGCGTCGCGGTCGTGGCCGTGGACGCGGCCGGGGCGATCGGCGCGACGACGCACCGGCTCCTGCCGCTGCACGCCCGTCGAGTCCGCCGCCGAGTGACCTCGACGATGAGGATGACTTGCTTCTTCCCGCTCCAGCGGATCTAGAAGATGTGTTCAGCGAGCTGCCCGATCTGGACGACGAGCTTCCGCCCAGGCCGGCGCAGGAGCTGCCCGAGCGA
>JAKEHX010000398.1 GCA_022614795.1 Planctomycetaceae bacterium
CCACGCCCGCGCCGTTGGCCACCACGCCCGCGCCGTTGGCCACCACGCCCGCGCCGTTGGCCCCCACGCCCGCGCCGTTGGCCCCCACGCCCACGCCGTTGGTCTCCACGCCCGCGCCGTTGGTGCCCACGCTCGCGCCGTTGGTGCCCACCGCACCGTCGTGCATGCCCACGGCGGAGGCGCTGGCAAGCACGGCGCGCGGCTCCCCTGGCCGCGGCTCGGCAGGAGCCTCGCCCTCCCGGCCGTTCGCATCCCTCTCTGCGGCCTTAGCGTCCTCCGCGTCTTTGCGTTGAAAGGAGCGGACGCCGAGAGCGCCGCCCAAGCCTGCGCCTCCGGCTGCGGGTGAAACGATTGTCCGCGGCGGCTCGGCAGGAGCCTCGCCCTCCCGAACCCCGACCTCCGACCTCCGACCTCTGACCTCCGCTCTAACTCCCTGCGCCAATTGATTTTCCAGCGCTTGTTTGATAGCGTGGAAAGTGCGGCGGCAGGGGCGCGCCCAAATCACTGCTGGGCAAGCCAGCAGTGGCACCCAGCGTAGAAGTCCTGCCGCCATGCGTGCTCCCAGCGGACGGACGGTACCGCCGGCGAGCCTCTTTCGATCGCCTCCCGTCAGGCATACGGCTAGGGGCTGTGCGATGCTGCGCCTCACGGATCGCGGAACGGCACACACGTGCGACGGCGTCACCCGCCGCGACTTTCTTCAGGTGGGGGCTTTGGGGGCGATTGGCCTGGGCCTGCCTCAAATGGTCGCCGCCCGCGAGGCCGGCGCGGTGAGCAAGGAGCATGATGACCGCTCGGTCATCATGATCTTCAACCTCGGCGCCCCGAGCCAGATGGACACGTTCGACCCGAAGCCCGACGCGGCCGCCGAGATTCGCGGGCCGTTCAAGCCGATCTCGACCAAGGGGGGCTTCCAGCTCACCGAAATTCTGCCGCGGCACGCCGCCGTGGCCGACAAGTTTTCGGTTGTCCGCTCGTGTTATCACACGGCGGCCGCGGTGCACGACACGGGGCACCAGATGCTCCAAACCGGCCGGCTCTTCACCGGCGGGCTGAATACGCCGCACGTCGGCTGCGCCCTCGCTTATCTGCGCGGCCGCAAGAGCGACCTGCCGCCGTTTGTCATTCTGCCCGAGCCGATGGGCCCGACCGGCGGTAATTTGCCGCATGGCCAGGACGCAGGCTTTTTGGGCAAAGCATATGACCCGTTCGCCCTGATGTCCGATCCCAGCCAGCCGAACTTCAAGGTGCCGGACCTCTTGCCGCCGCAGGACCTGGGCCAGGCGCGGCTCGACCGTCGTCGCCGTTTGCGGCAGATCGTCGAGCAGCACGTCGCCGAGTTCGAAGCGAGCCCAAGCGCCAAGCTGATGGACGCCAATTTTGAAGCGGCCTGGCGAATGATGACCAGCCCCCAGGCCCGGGCGGCTTTCGACCTGTCGCAGGAGCCGAAGGAAGTCCGCGAGAAATACGGCCTCAACCGTTTTGGCCAGTGCTGCCTTTTGTCGCGGCGGCTGATTGAGGCGGGCGTGCGGTTCGTCACGGTCAACACCTTCCTCACGGTCTTCAACGAGATTACCTGGGACATTCACGGCAGCAAGCCGTTCACCAGCATCGAGGGGATGAAAGACATCGTCGCGCCGATGTACGACCAGGCGTACGGGGCGCTGATCGAGGATCTGGCCGACCGCGGCCTGCTCGAGAAGACGCTGGTCTGCAACCTGGCCGAATTCGGCCGCACGCCCCGGATCAACCCGGCCGGCGGCCGCGACCACTGGCCGCAGTGCTTCTGTGCCTACTTTGCCGGCGGGGGCATCCAAGGCGGGCGGGCCATCGGCAAAAGCGATGCCCAGGGCGCCTACCCTGCCGAGCGGGCCGTCGAGCCGGCCGAAGTGGTTGCCACGATCTATAGGAGCCTCGGCTTCGACCTCGATACGACGCTCCCCGGTCCCAACGGCCGCCCCTTCCCGCTGGTGGATTTCGGGAAGCATGAGATCAAGGAGCTGTTCGCGTAGGACCGCAGGACAAGCGTCCCGCTTGTCCAGAACGAATTGAGGAGACGTGTAATGACAAAAGTCGTTCTAGAAGACGCACAAACAGTTGCCACGCTCAATGCCCTTCAGCAGCGGGCCGAAATTTGCGACACCCAGGGGCGCGTGCTGGGCTATTACGTCCCGCGTGACGCCGAAAGGCCCAAGTATTACAAGGGCGCGAAGTCGCCCCTCAGCAAAGAGGAACGCGAGCGCATTCTTCGCGAGGAGTTGAAGGACGCGATACCATTGAGCGAGTTTTGGGAGCGAATGCGAAAGAAGTATCCTGAAAAGTTCCAATGAACTATCGCGTCGATTGGTCTCCAACCGCCCACGATCGCTTGGAGCGACTGTGGGTGGCAGCCGAGAATCAGGCTGCTGTTTTGCGTGCGGCCAATGCGATCGACGTTTACCTGGCCGAAGATCCCTATCGGCATGACGCCCATCGGATTGGAGATGAGAACTCCTTTATCGTTGAGCCTCTTGCGGTGGACTACGAAATAATTGAAGCACATCGCCGTGTCGTAATCGTGGCTGTTTGGATGATCAGATTCTTAGAAAATGCCGAGTGAATTCCAGCCCGCGCACTGAAAATGAAAACAGCTTTTTGTCTTGCTGCCTTTTGTTTTTCCGCCATCGGTACTGTCGTTCGCGCGGATGATTCGCATCGAATTCGATTGCTGCCACCCGACGTGCCGCTCGGCTCGCCCGAGGCCCGACAGATTCTAATCGTGCAGCGGCAGAACGAGGGACAATTCCTAGGGCAGGCCACCGACGGCGTTGCATTCTCAAGCAGCGATGAAAAGGTCGTGCGCGTCGAGGGCAGCACGGCCATTCCCGTCGGCAATGGAACCGCGACAATTACAGCGAAAGTCGGCGACGAGTCTGCTGCCGCCCACGTCGTCGTGACGAACATGGACCAGCCGATCCAGTGGTCGTTCCGCAACCATGTCGAGTCGGTGCTCAGCAAGCAGGGCTGCAATGCGGGCGCTTGCCACGGCGCGAGGGCCGGGCAGAAGGGCTTCCGGTTGACGCTGTTTGGCTTTGATGTCGATGCCGACTACACCTACCTCACGCGGCAGGCGGTCGGCCGCCGCATCGTGCCCACCGACCCGGGCCGCAGCCTCATCCTGACCAAGCCGACGGGCCTCTTGCCGCACAAAGGGGGCGTCAAGCTCGAAGCGGGGTCGCTGGAATACCGCGTCCTGTCGGAATGGATTGCCAGCGGCGTGCCGGGACCCAAAGCCGACGATCCGCAAATCGTGCGGCTGGAGGTGTTGCCCAAGTACTCCACGCAGGCCCTGAAGGACGGGCCGCAGAGGACCGCGCAGCAGCTCGTCGTGCTGGCTCACTTCAGCGACGGACACGTCGAAGACGCGACCCGCTGGGCCAAGTACACCAGCGCCAACACGGCCGTCGCCACCGTCGATGAACGGGGCAAGGCGACGATCGTCGGTTCGGGCGAAGCGGCGATTAAGGTCTGGTACCTGAACCATAATGTGCTCGCCTTTCTCACGGTCCCGTATCCACAGGACGTTCCTGCCGAAACTTTTGCCCAGGCGCCGCGGCGGAATTTTCTGGACGAGCATGTGCTCGCCAAGCTGGCCGCACTGCGCGTGCCCCCCTCGCCGCGGTGTGACGACGCGACCTTCCTGCGCCGCGCTTATCTCGACACGATCGGCACGCTGCCGACGGCTGATGAAGCCCGCGCGTTTCTTGCCGATCCAGCCGCCGATAAGCGCGACCGGCTGATCGATTCTCTGCTCAACCGGCCGGAGTTCGTCGATTACTGGACCTATAAATGGGCCGATCTGCTGCTGCTCTCTGGCGAGCGGCTGCGGCCCAAGGCGCTGGAAACCTATTACAAGTGGATCCGCCAGCGCGTCGCCGCCAACCAGCCGTGGGATGAGTTCGTTCGCGAAATCGTCACCGCCACCGGCAGCACGCATGAAAACGGCGCGGCGAATTTCTTCGCCCTCCATCAGGACCCGGAGATGATGGCCGAGACGACGGCTCAGGCGTTCATGGGCCTGTCGATCAACTGTGCCAAGTGCCACAACCATCCGCTGGAGAAGTGGACCAACGACCAATATTACGCCTTCGCCAATATGTTCTCGCGCGTCCGGGCCAAGGGGTGGGGCGGCGACTACCGCGGCGGCGACGGGCTGCGCGTGGTCTATTCCGACACCCAGGGCGAACTGATCCAGCCCAGCCGCGGCACGCCCCAGCCGCCGGCGCCGCTGGATGGTGTGCCGCTGGCATTTGAGGCCACCGCCGACCGGCGGCTGACCGTGGCCCAGTGGCTCGCCTCGCCCGAGAATCCGTACTTCACGCGGGCCATCGTCAACCGCGTCTGGGCCAACTTCTTCGGCGTCGGACTGGTCGAAGCGGTCGATGACCTGCGGGCCACCAACCCGGCCAGCAACGAAGAGCTGCTCGCCGCGGCCAGCACGTTCCTCGTCGAGAGCAAATACGACCTCAAGGAGTTGATGCGGACGATCCTCCGCTCCGAGGCCTACCAGCGTGCCAGCACGCCGCTCCCCGAGAACCAGGCCGACGAGCGGTTCTATTCGCGTTATTACGTCAAGCGACTCAAAGCCGAGGTGCTGCTCGACGCGATCGCCCAGGCCACGAGCGTGCCGACCGGTTTCAAGGCTGCCACCCCCGACAACCGTAATCCCGGCGCGCCCATCCCCGCCATCAAGCGGGCCATTCAACTGCCCGATGGCTATGTCGATTCCTATTTTCTGACGACGTTCGGCAAGCCCGACCGGCTGATTACCTGCGAATGCGAGCGGAGCAACGAGCCGAGCATGACGCAAGTGCTGCACCTGTATAACGGCGACACGGTCAACAAGAAGCTCCAGTCGGCCGGCAGCGCCGCCGAAAAAGCGGCTGCCGAGGCGGACAGCGCCGAGATCATCGAGGACCTATATCTCGCGTCGCTCGCGCGCTTCCCCACCGACGAGGAGAAACAGAAGCTCCTAGGCGAACTATCGGCCGCACCGCCCGACCAGCGCCGGCAAGCGATCGAAGACCTGTACTGGAGCGTGCTGACCAGCCGGGAGTTCTTGTTTAATCATTGACCCGAATGAGAACGACTATGCCTCGCGACGAGTTCATAAAGGTGCTTCGGCAGCGGCCCTTTCGGCCCTTTCGGTTAAAGACGTCGAATGACGAGCTCGTCGAGGTATTTGATCCCGCGATGGTGCTGATTGCCGGCGACGACATTACGGTAGGCGTACCCGATCCAGAGCTGCCGCCACCGGCGGCGAGCAAGCTCCTGTGGCTAGGCTTCGAGAACATCGTATCGGTCGAACCACTTGAAGCAACGGCGGGGTAATTCACATCGCCGCCCCGATTTTATGCAGCGCGACGACATCCTGAGCCTGTTGCGGCGGCGGCCATTTCGGCCGTTTCGCGTGACCGTCTCATCAGGCGACACGTTTGACGTCACCCATCCCGATTTGGCCATCGCCTCGCATCATTTCGTCGCCATCGGCATTCCAAGGAGTCTGCCGATGCCTTCGGATTTCGAGAATTTCGCCTGGGTGACGCTTAGCCAGGTCGTCCATATCCAGAGGATTTTCCGCGAGGACGTCGACTCCATTCCCTTCAGCGAAGACTAGCGCTATGAAACGCTTGTATCGCCCCTGCGCGACCGCATTAGCAGTTGCTGCTGCTTTCGTATCTCCGACTTGGGCGCTTGCTGCCATGCCACCGGAGTTTCAATCTGACATCGCCCCGCTCCTGACCAAATACTGCGCCGGCTGTCACAACGACACCGATCGCGAGGGGAAGCTGTCGATGGCGAGCTACGACGCGCTGCTCAAGGGCGGGGCCAAGGGAGGCGTTGTCACGCCCGGCCAGGCCGACCTGAGCCGCATGATTCGCATGCTCACCGGCCAGGCCGAGCCCAAGATGCCGCCCGAAGGAGAAGAAGCGCCCGAGCCGGCGGAAATCGAGCTGCTCAAGGCCTGGATCAATGCGGGGGCCAAGGGGCCGACGGGCGCGGGCCCTGATCCCGCGATGCTCGTCACGCCGCAGGTCAAGCTGCTCGCCGCGCCCAAGCTGGCCATTCACGCGGTCGCGATGTCGCCGCAGGCCGACATCCTAGCCGTCGCCCGGCATGGTGAAGTCGAGATCGTTTCGCTCCCCGATCAGAAGCCGCTACGCAAGCTCACCCGCATTCGCGGCAGCGTTAACGGAGTCGCCTTCTCTAAGGACGGGCAATTCGTCGTGACGGCTGCGGGGGAGCCGGGACTCGTGGGCGAAGCCAGACTGTATCGCGCCGCCGATGGAGCGCTCGTTCGGGAGTTTCTCGGCCACAAGGACAGCCTGTACTGCGCCCAGCTCAGCCCGGACGGCCAGATTCTCGCGACCGGCGGCTACGACAGCACGATCAAGCTCTGGAACGCGGCCGACGGCAAAGAGCTGCGCTCGCTCGACGGCCATAACGGCGCGGTGTTCGAGCTGGCCTTCCGCGAGGGGGGCAACGTCCTGGCCAGCGCCAGCGGCGACCGTACCGTCAAGCTGTGGAGCGTCGCCACCGGCGAGCGGCTCGACACGCTCAAGGAATCGCTCAAGGAACTCTATACGCTGGCCTTCAGCCCCGATGGCACGCGGCTGGCTGCGGCAGGGGTCGATAATCGGATTCGCGTCTGGCAGATTACGCCCCAGGCCAAGGAAGGGACCAATCTCTTGCTCGTGTCGAAATTCGCCCACGAGTCGCCCGTCCTGCGGATCGTCTGGTCGGCTGACGGCCAGACCCTCGCCTCTAGCGGCGAGGACCGGCTCGTCAAGCTCTGGAACGCCGACACGATGACGATTCGCTCGGCGCTGCCGCGGCAAAGCGACTGGGCCAGTGGACTGGCGATTGGAAATGACAGCCGTGCACTCGCGGTCGGCCGCGTTGACGGCAGTTTCGGCATGTATCCACTGGCGACCGCTGGCAGCCAGTCGGAGAAACCACTCGTGCCGCTGGCCGAAGTTCCGCCCGAAGTTGACTACGGCCAAGAGCCGCCGCTGGACCAATTGCCCAAAGTTGCGGAAGTGGAACCCAACGACCAGCCGCAAGAGGCGACGGCGATTGCCGTGCCTGGAGTTGCAACGGGCAAAGTTGCAGGCACACTCCGTGTGCCGTCATCCACCGTCGGCACACGGAGTGTGCCTGCAACTTTGGACGCCGATCTCTTCCGCATGGGAGCCAAATCCGGCGATCAGTGGATCATCGAAACCAAGGCAGCCAAAAGCGGCTCGCCGCTCGATTCGAAGGTGGAGGTCCTGGACAAGGAAGGCCGCCCCGTGCCGCGGCTCTTGCTCCGGGCCGTTCGCGACAGCGTCATTGAGTTCCGCGGCATGAATGGCGACCAGCGCGGCGTGCGGCTGGCGAACTGGGAGGAGATGCTGCTCAACGAATACGTCTATCTGTCGGGCGAGGTGATCAAGCACTTCCAGCAGCGGCGCGGCCCCGACGGCGACGCAAACTTCTATCCCGAAAACGGCAACCGGTTCGCCTACTTCGACACCACCAGCCGGGCACATGCCTTGGGCGAGCCGGGCTATGTGGTCGTACCCTACGTCGTGGGAACGGAATTGCCCAATAACGGCCTGCCGGTCTTTACCGTCAACTTCGAGAACGACGACGACGCCCAGCGGAAACTGGGCAAGGACTCGCGGCTGACGTTTGTCGCCCCGGCCGACGGGACGTATCTGATCCGCGTGACCGACGTCCGTGGCTTCTCGGGCGAGAACTTCACCTATGAGCTGACTGTCCGCCGGCCTGCGCCCGATTTTCAGGTCAAGCTGACGGGCGAGAACCCCACGATCGCCGCCACGAGCGGCAAGCCCTTCACGGTCAAGGCCGAGCGGATCGACAATTTCAATGGCCCGATCCGCGTCGATATTGCGGGGGTGCCGCCGGGCTTTGCGGTGACGACGCCGCTAGTGATCGCCGAGGGTTTGTACGAAGCCTACGGAGTGATCAATGCTCTGGAAGGGGCAACCGCACCGACCGAAGAGCAGCTCAAGGCGATCAAGGTGACAGCAACGGCCGCGGTCTGCGGCCAGGGGCGGACGAAGGACGTGAACAGCCTCGGCACGATCAAGCTGGCAGACAAGCCGAAGGTGGTCGCCTATTTGGAGCCCGTGGGGCAGGCTTCCAGCCTGCCAGATGCCGACCAGTCCTCGGCAGGCAAGATGCCTGCCCCACTTGTCACCATCGCCCCCGGCGGCACTGTCACGCTCAAGCTCCGCGTGGATCGCAACGGCTTCGACGAGCGGATCGGCTTCGAAGTGCCCAACCTGCCGCACGGCATCATCGTCGATGACATTGGCCTGTCGGGAGTGCTCGTCCGCGAGAAGGAGTTCGAGCGGCCGATTGTCCTGCGGGCCGAGCCGTGGGTTCCCGAACAGGAGCGGCTGTTCTATGCCACCGCTCAAGTCGAAGGAAACCAGTGCACGCGACCGCTGGTGATTCGCGTCGAGCGCAAGCAGTCTCCTTAGCCGGGACCAAACCTGGTTCCGGTGCATCGCATTGTTGCTTCACAATTCCATGAGGCCCACCGTGAAACGAGATTCCATCGCCCTCTTCCTTCTCGCAATGGTCTCGACGCCCGCCCTGGCCGACGAACCCGCCAAGCCCAAAGAAGGCGGTTACCGCATCCTGATGGTCACTCAAAGCCAGGGCTTCAAGCACGGCAGCGTGACGCGCAAGGAAAATCAGCTCGCGCCAGCCGAGCGGGCGGTGACCGAGATCGGCATTAAGAGCAACCTGTTCCGCACCGATTGCACACAGGACGTGGCCAAGGATTTCACCAAAGAGAACCTGAAGACTTACGACATCGTGTTCTTCTACACGACCGGCGACCTGCCGATCTCCGACGAGGCCAAGGATTACTTTTTCAACGAGTGGCTCAAGCAAAAGGGGCACGGCTTCATCGGCGCTCATTCGGCGGCTGACACCTACCACAATTACCAGCCGTACTGGGACATGATCGGCGGGACATTCGACGGCCACCCGTGGAATTCGGACCAGACCGTGACGATCGCCGTGCACGACAAGAATCACCCCGCCAGCAAGCCGTGGACCCTGGATGGCAAGCGCGACGAATTCGAGATTCAAGACGAGATTTACCAGTTCAAGAATTGGCAGCCCGAGAAGGTGCGGGTGCTGATGAGTCTGAACATGGCCAAGACGAAGCTCAAGAAGCCCCGTCACGTGCCGATTCTGTGGGTCAAGAACTACGGCGACGGGAAGGCGATGCACATGAGCCTGGGGCACAACGAAAGCGTCTGGGAGAATGAAACCTACCGGGCGTCGCTGCTGGGCGGGATCCGCTGGGTGCTGAACCTGGAGCCAGGGGACGCCACGCCCAATCCCGATCTTTCGGCCGAGCAGGAGAAGAAGGCCAAGGCTGATGCGGGTGAATAGGAGCGGGAGGGTTCAGCGGTCAGAGGCGCGTATGGAGTTTACTTGCTAATGAAGGACTCAGTTCCAAGACTCTGACTTCACTGAACCCTGAACCCTGACAACCAAACCACTCACCACTCACCACTCACCACTCACTCCCCATTACAAATACTCGCTCCACCCCTTGTCCGCCAAGGCCTTGACCACTTCGCGGATCGCCTCCTCCTGGCTCTTGTCGGCGACGAGCGTCGCGTCGGGCGTGTGAACGACGATCGTGTTCGACAGCCCCAGCGTGACGACGAGGTGGTCGCTAGAGGTTCGGATGATTGACCTCGCGGTGCGGATTCCCAAATGTTTGCCGATGGCGGTGTTGCCGTCGGCGTCGGCTCCTTTGGCACGGGCCATGGCCTGCCAGCTTCCCACGTCGTCCCAGGTGAACGGGGCCTGGATGACGACGACCGGGTAGTAATACTCCATCACCGCGAAGTCGATCGACTTGGCGTGGATCGCGCTGAACTCGCGGTCGAGGACGCTGGTGTAATCGGGCTGGCCGACTGCGTCCGCAATGGTCTTGAGATGTGCGAGCATCTGCGGCTCGTAGGCGTCGAGCGCGGCGAGGATCGTCTTGGCCTTCCAGACGAAGATGCCGCTGTTCCAATAGTAGGTGCCTGCCGCGACGTACTGTTCGGCGACCGAACGGGCGGGCTTCTCGCGGAAGCGGAGGACGTCGAAGGCGGGGCTGGTGTAATCGAGCTGACGCCCGCCGCCCCCCATCGGGCGCCCGGTCGGTTGAGCCCGTTCGATGTAGCCGAAGGTTTCGGCCGCATAGGTCGGCTTGATGCCGAACGTGACCAGCGCTTCGGGCCGCTCCTGGACGATGGCGACGGCCTGGCGAATGGCTGCCTGAAACGCCGAGACCGGCTGGATGAGGTGATCGGACGGCAGCACGACCAACGTCGCCTCGGGGTCGTCGCGGGCGATGAGCAGCGCCGACAAGCCGATCGCCGGAGCGGTATCGCGCTTGCAAGGTTCGCCGACGATGTTCCCCAGGTCCACCTCGGGCAACTGCTCGGCAATCGGTCCGACGAGGTTGCGGCTGGTCATGACCCACGTGCGCTCGACCGGCACGAGCAGGCCCAGCCGATCCATGGTCGCCTGGATCATCGTGCGGCCGCCGGCCAGGTCGAGAAGCTGTTTGGGCCGATCGTTGCGGCTGGCCGGCCAGAAGCGCGTGCCGCTGCCGCCGGCCATGATTACCGCGTGCAACAGGCCCGGGCCGGATGCGACCGGACGCGGAGCGCTGGCAACGAAGGCCGGCTGCGGAGCGATGGGAGGAGGGATCGGCTGCGGGCTTTCGACTTTCGGGCTTTCGACTTTCGGGCTTTCGGCCTTGGCGATTGTCGGCTCAACCCAAGCGTCAAGGGCCAATTCGTGATCACGCGGAATGACGAAGGTGGCGTTGATCTCCCGCGCGGGCAGTTCGCGTGACTCGTGCGGAGGTGATTCGCGCCTGGGCGGCTCTCGCGGCGGCGGGGCCACGAGCGGCTCGCGCGGCGGCTCACGCACGATCGGTTCGCGTGGCGGTGGCTCACGCGGTGGCGGCTCGCGCACGACCGGTTCACGCGCCGGCAACTCGCTCGGTATCGGATCTTCAGGAGGCACTTCGACCGTCTGCGCTCCGGTCGGAGAAAAGTAGGTCGGCTGGTCGATCACGGTGCCTGCCTGAACGCGGCCGCGGACCTCGTCGGGGCTGCCGGCCCACAGCGGGTTGATCTCGACGGGGACGCCGCTGGCGACGGTGGCCCCGGCCTCGTTGAGCCAGCGCGTGTGCAGCGCGATCATCGCTGCCTTGGCGGTGCGCGGCGTGTCGAAGCGGTCGAAATTGGAATTCTTGACCGGTGCAAACGCCTCCGCCGGATCAGCCTCCACCACCAGCGCCTGGCGGGCCAGCGGAAGCAGGTCAAAAATGAACCGCTCGAAACGGTAGGCATTGGGCAGCGCGGGCTCGACCTTTCGACCGCTGGCGTCGATGTGCGGCACCTTTTTGTGGGCTGCATGGAAGGGGAGAGCGTCGGACCGCTTGGCACAGCGGGCGAGGAATTCGACCGCCATCACGTGGATTGCCAGATTGCCGGCCCACAGCTTGAGACTGCCGTCGGGATTGGTCTGCCGCGCGAATTCGTCGGGCAGGTCGCTGTATTCGATCACGTGGGTGCGGCCGTCGATCGAGACCACGTTGCCGACGCGCTCGAGCGGATGGCGCTTGCGAATGACCTGGGTCGTCATCTCGGAACCGGCGCAGATGTGGCTGCCCAGGAGCCGCTCGTCGCAAATCTGCGTGAGCGGGTTGTCGATTTGGCCGTAGAAGAAGTGCTCGATGCCGGCCGACTGGGCCTGTTTCAGGCCGCCGCTCTTGGCCAGGGCCGCGAGCATTCCTCCGTGCCCGTCGGGACCGAGGAACAGGGAAGAGGGCGACTCCATCAAGATTTGCTCGCCGCGATCGTCGAGGGCCCACATCGTTGACTGGCAGAAGATGCGGACGTCGTCGGCCGGCAGGCCGAAGTTGCTGTTCTCGCGGAGGAACTGCCGCGTCGTCTCATCCGTCGCCGGGCTGGTCATCAGGTAGAGGGGAATCCGCTCGCCGTAGTGGCGGCTGGCCGACTTCAACTGCTCGAAGAAAACCTGGAACAGCGACCGGCCAGAAAGCGGCCCGATCGGATACATCCCCTTGGGCTGATCGAAGCCCAGGCGCGTGCCCAAGCCGCCGGCGACGAGAATCATCGCCACCTTGCCGCCGCGAAGCAGCTCCGCACCGCGGCGGCGGGCGTCCTCCTTGCTGAACGACACGCCGCCGCCGTCCAGCCGCATCGCCCGTGGCGGCTGGGCCTTGGCGGACAATTCGGCCCACCGCGAACCTTCGTCCACGCCGGAGGCCGACGCCTTGCGGCGCTGTTCCCGCAGCTCGCGGAGCACGGCCGGATCGATGGCCTCGATTTGCTTGCCCAGCTGCTCCCGCTCTTCCGACGTCAGCCGGTCCCAGAACGCGAGCAAGTGCTCCTGGCCGAGCGACTTCATCAGCGCGAGCAAACGGTCCTTTGCCGTCTGGCTGCGAGTTCCAGTAGCGGTCATCCGTCGCTCCGTCGGTACGTGTCAAAACAGCCAGCCGCGAACCCAGGCGTAAGCCAGCCAGCAAAGGAGGGGAAACAGGACGAAAACGGCCCCATATGTAAATACTGTCGTCCAGACGTGACGCGGCCAGCGAGCCATTGCCAGACCAATCCCTTGAAGCGATATGGCCGACAGCAACCGGCCTGCACATAACATACAATCAGTGCAGCCGGCATCCAATTCCATAACGAATTCGACTTCCAGGTTCAGTCATGCGAAACATGGGTTGGGGCATCGCACTGCTTCTGCTGGTGCCGGCCATTTCGTCCATCCGTGGGGCGGACGATCTCCCCCTGGCCGGCGAAACGGTCATCCGCCTGGCTTCGCTCGACGAAGGGCAGGCGGCCATCGCGGCCCAGGACGACTTCGTTCGCTCACTGAGCAGGTTCGACTTGCAGTGCCGGCTTCAGCGAACCGATGAGCCGACGGTCGAAGATTGGCGGAAGTTCGCGGTGGGGGAGGTGCGTCCGTGGGAAGGATCGCAGCTCGCGGCGGCCACCGCATCGGTCAAGCGGCTCGCGGAGCGGCTGGCGAAATTGAATTTGCCGCTGCCCAAGACCGTGCTGCTCGTGCGGACGACGGGGAAGGAGGAGGGGAACGCGGCCTACACGCGCGGTGCGGCCATCATGCTGCCCGACAAGGTGCTCGCGTACCGGCCGGACCCGCTCGACCGGCTGTTGGCCCACGAGCTGTTTCATGTCGCCAGCCGCAACAACGCGACGTTGAGGTCCGATATGTACGCGGTAGTTGGCTTCCAGACTTGCCCGCCGATTGCCTTGCCGCCGAGCCTGGCGCCGCGGAAGATCACCAATCCCGACGCGCCGCTGGTGGACTGCTACATCGAGCTGGCCGACGGCGACAAGACCTATTACGGTGCGCCCGTGCTCTATGCGTCGAAAAGGGAATACGACGCCAAAATGGGCGGCAACCTCTTCAGCTATCTGACGTTCCGGCTGCTGGTCATCGAGAAGCGCGACGGCGCCTGGCAGCCGGTAATGATGGGCGACCAGCCGGTGGTGATCGATCCGAAGAAAGTGCCCGCGTATTACGACAAAATCGGCAGGAACACGCAGTACGTCATCCACCCGGACGAAATCCTGGCCGACAACTTCGTGCATCTGGTGATGGGGAATCAGAACCTGGCGACGCCGAGGATTGTGGAGCGGATGGGGAGGATGCTTGGGAGGAGTGAGTAGGTGAGTGGTGAGTGGTGAGTGGTGAGTGGTGTGAGTGGTGAAAGGTCAGTGGTCAGTGGCCGGGATCGGTACTTGGTACTTCGTACTGGGTACTCCGTACTGAGAGGTTGTGAATCTTTCGTAGCTGAAGTCGCCAGACTTCAGGTTTTTCCGCGGATTCGGAACTCTGGCGAGTTCCGCTACGGGATTCATTCAC